>WJMR01000130.1 GCA_014727845.1 Ignavibacteriales bacterium | reverse complement strand
TCGTTGCGCCGCTTGTGCTGGTCGGGCGTCCAACTGCCGCTGAAAACGAGGTCTCGCGTTTCGGGAACGTCGCCCAATTCGTCGAGCGTTTCGGGCGTAAATCCGGGATAGAAATCTTCAGCCGCCTTGGCGCCGAACTCGATCGCCGCGAGCCGCACGCCTTTGAGTCCGCTAAGCATAACGTCGAACTCGCTCCAGTCGGTTCTCGGAAGGATATCCGACGCGCGCCACCCGATGACGAGCCGGGGCTTTCGCTTGAGCCGACGCACTAAACGGCTATCGAGCGAGATCGGTTCGGAAAGGTAGAGGACGTCGGGCGCGAGCGCGTCGAGCTGCTCGACGAGGATGTCTTCGACTTGCTCACGGTCTCCGAGCTTCCGGTCGGGCAGATGTTCCTCCATCCACCGCTTCTGCGTCCACAGGTCGTTGGCGATCACCAACTCGGCGTCGTAGCCCAAATCTTTCAGATGCGGCGCGACCATATGAATTCCGCTGAAGCCGTCTTTGACGAGCCCTTGCATCTGCTCTTTGCGCGGCGCGTTGCGGAGCCGCGGATATCGGGCGTAGAAGTTGTCGAGATAGGGCGCGTAGAACGTGTGCGCCTGCACGAATTTCAGCGTCTCCCGCTCGGCGTTCTTCGGTTCGGATTTCTCGACGATCGTCGGTTCTTTAACGGCGATAAAGGGCTTGCCGCACTCGACTCGACACTTCAACTCCCCCTCCCACGCGATCATCGTATTGACGAACTGCGGTTTGAGCCAGGATAATCCCGCAAATATCCGCTCGCGATCTGATTGGGGCGCGGTGTGCATCCGCATAAGCACGTCGCTCCCGATCCCGTCGATCTCGCGTTTGTCGTAAGGAGTAAAGCGGAGAGCGTCGCCGTCGAGCTCGACCTTCCATTTATGGTTGGAGGAGCGCGCGGTGGCGAACCAGAGGTCCTTTGCGGGGGTCGGGGTTTCGGCGTAGCCGCGCTTGCCGACGCGGGAGATTTCCCGACACGCGCGCTCGGGATCGTCCACGTGTTCGAGGGTGTGTGAGCAATAGACGAAATCGAACTCGTCGTCCTCGAAGGGCATGCGCTCGACGGCGCACTCGTAAACGGGAACGCCGTCGATCTCCTTAAACGGCTCGCCCGCTCTGCCGTATCCGTGATCCGAGGTTGTCAGATCGGCGAGGGCGGTCGCGCGAGGAAAGGGAACGTTGCCGCTGCCGACGTCGAGAACCTTGTCGCCTTGTTGAATCGGAAACTCGAACAGGCGGGCTTGGTAGAGTTCGTATCTGCCGCGCGGCTTCAGTTCGAGCAGAAGCATGTACGCCTCGAGGTGGGCGGCGTCGGCGTAACGAGGGAACGTGGCGGCGATCGCCTCGTAGAGATCGAGCGCGGCGTTCGGGTCGCCCTCGTTGTTCAATCGTCTCGCCTCTTCCACCGCGCGCTCGGCGGAGTCGGCGTCGAACGTATGCGGCGTTCTTCTCCAAAGATTGTTGGCGCTCATATCCTCTCGCTACTTCTCTTACCGTTTTTCGTTGACCGTCCGCACACGCCGAATAAGCGCGTTGCGTTCGGCTTCTTGTTCGCCGGAAATCCGATCGACAATCGCCTTGCGCTCCTTGCGTACGCGATCGAGGTCCTTCTCGACGTTCCGCAGTCGGTCTCGCCCCAGCTCGCGGATGGTGCGGGTTTTCCGCTCCAAAGCCGACTCTAATGATTTCGACTCCCGCTTTCGCTCGTCCTCCAACGATTCGAGTTTCTCGCGGAGGCGCTTCCGTTTGCTCGACGCCTCGTCGCCCGCCATAAAGGCGATAATCGCGGAAACGAGCGCGCCGACGACGAAGACGGCGACGCCCCACTTCAATCCCGCGGTAAAGAAATTCCCGTCCTCGCCCGACGAGATAAGTCCCATCACGTGCGCGAATCCGCCGACCAGGAACATTACGCCCGAGACGGCGAGGTTGCCGATCATCGATCGCTTAAAACGCTCGCTCGGCTTAAACTCCTTGCTTTTATCGATCCCCTCCAAACTCTCTCGCGTCGCCTCTATCGTCTTGTCGTATTTTCGCGTAATCGAATCGCGGCGGCGCTTCGCCTCCTCCTCGTAGCGCGCGTTTTGGCCGTCCAGATCCCCTTTGATGCGCTCGTACTCGCTTTCGTTGTCTCGGATAATCTCGTTGTATCGCGCCACCTCCCGCTCTACTCGCGCCTCGAAAACGTTGGCGATCTCGCGTTCGATCCACTCGAGCAAATCGTCGAACTTCTTCATCAACGATTCGCTCGTCGAAAGGATGTACGCGTTTTTCACGCCCTCGAACTTCCCCGCAAACTGGCGGAAGAAGAACAGCTCGGAGTTGATCTCGGCGTTGTAGTAGTCTTCCACGTGGGCGTCGCCGAGGCGATTGAGCTTGAGGTGGAGCATTTTCGGGGCGTCCTCGATCTCGCCTTTCACCCCCTCGATCGTCTCTCGTATTCCCTCTTCAATCACGACGAACTCGACGCGGTCAAAGATCTTTGGTGCGGCGGCGTGTTCGAGAAAAAAGGCGAACTGTGAAACGCTCGAATTCTTAAGCGCGCGCGAGAGACGGGCGAGGTCTTTCGCTACGATCTCCTTTATCAGGTGGAGCGCCTTCCCGTCGTCGCCCGTTTTCGCGGCGGCGAGGGCGGCGCCGAATGCGGCGGAAAGTTCGTGCGGGTTCGACTCGAGCGCGAGTTGGAAGAGGTCGGCGGCGTCCTCGTTCTCGTCGCGTTCGAGCTGTTGCAGCGCCTCCGCGGTTTGGACGACGGCGAGAAGTCGCTTCGCCAAGTCGTCGTCGCCGAGAGCGCTCGTCACGCTTTTCGCCGCGTCGAACATCGTCCGCGCGGTTTCGATATCGACGAGCCGACGGTCGCGCGAACAGATAATTCCGGCGAAGAGGGTCGGGAGAATCGCGGCGGCTCCCTCGGCTTGCTCGACTCGATCGAGAACGAGCCGCCCATAGTAGTCGGCGTCCTTCGGCGTCTTCGATTCCGCCCAAAGATGAAAGAGTCGGCGCGTCTCGTTGAGGCGTTGCACCGCCGCGCCGCCGTCTTCGAGGCGTTCGGTCAGGGCGCGGTCGTGGCGGAGCAGGACGGGGTGTTTTGCGATAACGACGAGTCGGACGCTTTCGGCGTCGTAGCGTTGCCACTCAAACTCGGGGGGAAGCTCGAGCTCGGCGAGGGTCGCCGCTTCGGCGAAGACTCGGGGCGCGGTATCTTCGCGCTCGACGGCGTCGCCGAAATTCTCTTTACCGTATTCGAGGAACGCCTCGAAACGTTCGTCTCGGGCGCCGTTGTCGGATCGTCGTTTCACATCGGACGTCGGGAAGCGGAGAATGATCGATCTCGTCGCGGAACGCTCGCGGCGCCGAGCGGCGCGGACGTCGAGCGAGCGGCGAGCGGTTTATTGCTCAAAGATAGCGTCTATTCGTTTAAAGAGCGAATTAGTTTCTTTCGACGCTCGTTGTTTGAGTTCGCGCTCGCGTTCGGCTTTCTCGTGGCGGGTCTTTTCCAAACGGCGGTTAATATCCTCGATACGCTCGTTGAGCGCGCGCTCGTACTTATCTTGCCGTTGGTCGATCTTCTCTTGCAGGCGTTCGACCTCGTCGTCGCGTTGTTGGCTTAAGCCGTCGATCCGCTCGGCGAGGCGACGCTTCTCGGTGTTCATCTCGGCGAACTTCGAGAACGCGGCGAAGACCGACAAGACGACGCCGAGTGCGAGCACCACCCCGCCCCACTTGACGCCCGCCATCAAACAGTGTTCGATGATCGTCGGCATATCGCCGTTGAACGAATCCCAATTGCTCAGTAGCTCGACCATCCCGCCCGTGAACACCATCAGCACGGCGACCAGCCCCGAGTTGGTGAGCGCGTTGGCGAACGCCTTACGCGAGGCGCTATAGTCGGGCTTATCCATACGTTCCAACCTCGACTCGATTTCCTCGATGCGTTGGCTCACTTTCCGCTCGGCTTCCTGCCGTTGCCCCTCGAAGTGCGCGACGAGCTTCTCGCGCTGCTTCTCGATGTCTCGTCGGATGATGTCGATCTCGGATTCCTCCGAAGCGATGTACTCGTCGAACTTCCGCAGCTCGCCGTTCATCTCGCGGTTGTAGCGATCCAACGCCCGCTCCTTGATCGCGGCGACCACCGAGTAGAACTTCTCGACGACCATATCGCTGAGCGTTAGGAGGAAACTGTTGTTGTTCCCTTCGTAGCGTTCGACAAAGTCGGTGAGGAAACCGATGTCCTTGGAAATCTTTTCGTCGAAGTATTCGTCGAGATCAAGATCGGTCAAGGCGCGAAGCCAACTCGCCACCTTGTTGTACATCGTGAAGTCTTCCGCCTTCTCGTAGTCGATCATCCGCGAGATATCCTCGAACAACCCCGCGAATTGGTATTCGCGGAAAACGCGGTAGATCGAGGCGTTCTCGAGGTGATATTTGAAGTACGGCAGATCGTCTTGGTTGATGGCGTGGCGGAGGCGTTCGAGATCGGCGTAGAAGAGCTGCTTAACGAGACCGAGCGCGTTGTCGTCGTTGCCCATCCGCTTTTCGAGTAGCGCGTTGTGGAAGACGGCGGTCAGGAATCCGGGCTGCGTTTGGTGGACTTTCGCGAAGACGGCGTTCGCTTCGGCGTCCGCGCCGTCCCGCATATGAATGAACCCGCGATAGAGCGAGAGAAGCGCGCCCATCTCGTCCTTCAAACTCTGGTCCATCGTGGTAACGCCCGCGAGCGTGTTCTCCGCCTTGTCGATTTCCTTGAGCGCCCGCTCGATCGAAAACAGCTTCCGATCCCACGCGTAGATAATCGCCGCCAAGAGATGCTTGAGGAAATTCTCGAAGTTGTGGTTCTTCTCCACCAGCTCGATCACCGAGAGCCCGTAGAACTCCGCGTCCTTCGGCGTCTTCGCCGTCCCCCACTTAAAGAACGTCTTCTGCGTCTCGACGAAGTTCTTCGAGTAGGGTCCTTTGTATTTCCGCACTTCGGAGCTCCACCGCTCGAAGCGCGTCATAATCGGGGAGTTGGCGACGGGATAGAGTTTCGCCTCGTCGTAGTCGATGAAGGCGGTCTTGAATTCGCGCGGAACGTCGAACCCGTTGAGCCGCGAGCACGACTCGAAAAACGTTTTCGCGTCGGGCGCGCGATCGACGAAATCGAGGAAATTCTCGCGTCCGTATTGGCGGAACTTCTTGGCGGTCAACTCCGATTCGAGCGATCGCTCGTTCGTGAAGTCCGCGTCAACTATTTGCGCCGTTTTTGGCATACTATGCGTCGTTACGCGCGCCGTCGTTCCGCGACGCGCAAATTCTCTTTATCTATTATTTCTATTGTCGAGAATTACTCGATACGAGTTGACCGCCGTCGGCGAGAATATACGCGTTTGGTTTGCGAAGTGAAAGAGGCGCGAGGATGGTTCGCTTTGGTCTATCGCCGATGATCGACGACGTAGCCCGCGATCGCGAGGTTGACGAGCCGGCGTTGGTAATCGCGGAGCGCGTCCTCTATTTCGGCGAGGTCGTTCATCACCACCAGCTCGCGCCGCACGAGCGAGGAATCCCGCAAGCCCTTGAGGTAGCCCGCGTAGTATTTCCGATGTTCGAGGATGGCGCGCCGCTCCCCTTTCACCTCGACGGCGCGCTTGAGGTGGTCGAGGCACGTGTCGATCCGAAGCGTCTCGTCGGCGTCGAGGGAGACGCGTCCCTCCGCCAAGAGTTGCTTAATCTCGCGGAAAACCCATGGTCTCCCGATAGCGCCTCGCGCTATCATCGCCCCGTCCGCCGAGGTTTCCTCGAAGACGCGCCGCACGTCCTCCGGCTCGAATAAGCCGCCGTTGACGACGACGGGAATCGAGACCGCCTCTTTTACGGGATCGATCCACTCGTAGAGCGGCTCACCGCTATGCCCCATCGAACGCGCGCGACAATGCACCACAATCGCCCTCGCGCCCGCCTCCTCCACGCGCTTTGCCGCCTCGACGATGTTGATTTCCGAACGATCCCACCCGATACGCGTTTTGACGGTGACGGGCAATTGAACGGCGCGCACAACCTCCTCGACCATCCGTTGCATATAGGGTAAATCCCGTAGCAAGCCCGCGCCCGCTCCGCGTCGCGCGATTTTCTTAACCCAACAGCCGGCGTTGATGTCGATGAATTCCGGTTCCCGCTCCTCGGCCATCCGCGCGGCTTCGGCCATCGCCTCGATCCGCTCGCCGTAGATCTGCACGCCGACGGGGCGCTCCTCTGGCGCGATCGCCATCTTCTTGGCGGTCCGTTCGTCCTTGCGTATCAAGCCCTCGGCGTTGACGAACTCGGTGTAGAGTAAATCCGCCCCAAATTCCTTGCAGATCGCGCGAAAAGAGGGATCGGTGACGTCCTCCATCGGCGCGAGCGAGAGGTGGTTCTTCAGTCGGACGGTTCCTATGTCGAAGATTCGTTCTTTCATCCGGTCGATTGTTCTTCCCGTTCTCGTTTAAATAGCTTCGGCAGGTAGAACGCGGCGAAGATAACTATCGGGGCGATGAAAAGCGCGCCCGTCTCAAACGGAGCATGCTTGTCGATATGCTCGTAGGCGTAGCCGCCCCAGAGCGGTCCGAGCGCGCGCGCCAGCGAAGCGAGCGAGTGGTTCACCCCGAGCGTCTCCCCTTGCGCCTCCGCCGGCGCGGCGCGTGAGACGAGCGAGAGGAGCGTAGGGACGGTGAAACCCAATCCGAACACCGTTACGCCGAAGACGACGATCAACATGACTTTGTCGCTCGAGTAGGGGGTAACGCTCAACCCCGCGGTCATCACGAGCGATCCGATTAAGAGCGTCCACCTATCCCCTATCCGCGCGCTCGCCTTCCCGACGAGCCACCCTTGCGTAAACGCGGAGACGACGCCGACGACGGCGTAGAGCGTTCCGATCTCGAACTCGTCCATCAGATATTTTTGATCCGCCAAGAGCGCCAACGTGCCGTAGATGTTGGCGAAGGCGAACGTCTCCAAGAACATCATGTGCACGACGGTGGAGGCGCGAGAGTGGAAGACGACGCGACGGTACGCCCCGACGTCGAAGAGTTTCGCGAGCCGCGATTCGCTTCCATCCCCCGCTCGCGACTCCGGCAAGACGAAGAGCGTGAAGAGGAAGGCCGCCGTCGAGAAGCTCGCGCTCGCCATTCCGACGACCGCGACGCCGTAGGTCGCCAACCATCCGCCGACGATCGGGCCGAAGACGAATCCCAATCCGAACGCCGCGCCGATCAGCCCCATGCCGCGCGAGCGCTCGCTCGGTTCGGTGACGTCCGCGATATACGCCTGCGCCACGCCGATGCTGCCGCCCCCGACGCCCGAAACGACGCGCGACAGGAGAAGCGTCCAAAAATCGAACGAGAAAGCGAACGCCGCGTAGCCGAGCGCGTTGACCGCCAAGGTGAGGAGGATGATCGGGCGTCTGCCGTACTTATCGCTCAGCTTGCCGAATATCGGGTTGGCGAAGAATTGCGCGAGGGAATAGACCGCCAGAACGACGCCGACTTGGGTCTCCGACATCGCGAACTTGTTGACCGCGATAGTCGGCAGGATGGGGATAAGCGCCCCAAAACCGAGCAAGTCGATAAAGACGACGACAAAGACGGCGACGAGTGAGAGTCGTTTCCGCGGCATATGAGGACGACGGCGCGCGCATACGGGGCGCTACCGAGCGGCGGCTCCTTTGGCGCCGAGCGTGAAGTCGCGCCGATCGCGAAGGGGTTCGGGACGCGGCGTTTCCGGCTCCTCGATCGCCAATCCGCGCACGTTGAAACGCGATTCGTAGTTTGTGAGAATATCCTTCGTATCGTCGAACGCCTGTCGCATCTTCGAGCGGTCTCCCGAAGAGAGGAACGGGTACATATCCTCGTGATACCCCGCTTGCGCGGGCACGGGCACGTATCGGCTGTCGCCTTCAACGCGTCCCTTAAAGACCCACGTCGGGAGGAAGCTCACGTCGGAAATCCAGATCGAGTCGTTCTTGACGTCTTTCGTAAATTCGAGATACAACACCACGCCCGCGTCGGAGTAGCGCCAGCGTTGGTTCGAGATGAAGTTGCCGAGCGAGTAGGCGACGAGGCCCGTATCGAGCGAGCCGCCGTTGGTAGCGTAGTATTCCATCGGCTGCAAGCTGTGCGGATGCCCGCCTAAAATCACGTCCGCCCCGAACTCGATCGTCTGGTTCACGATCGACCGTTGGTAGCCGTTCGGCTCTTGTTGGTATTCGGTTCCGAAGTGGTAATAGACCAACACTAAATCGGGATCGAGCGCGCGGGCGGAGTCGATATCCGCCTTAATGATTTCCGGCTCGATCATATTAATCAAGTGCGGCTTCCCGCTTGGAATGGGAATGCCGTTGGTACTGAAGGTGTACGAGAGGAACGCGACCTCGATACCGTTAATGTCGTAGATCCTAACGGAATCGCGGTCGCGTTGATCGGCGTACGTGCCGACGTAGCCGATCCCCTCGAGGTTGAGACGCTCGATTGTTCGGAGAACGCCCTTCTCGCCCCGATCGAGCGAGTGGTTGTTGGACGTGGTAACGAAGTCGAACCCCGCCCACTTCAGCGCGGTCGCGTATTCGTCGGGCGAGTTGAATCGGGGGAACCCCGAATAGCCCGCCGCCGCCCCCGTAAGCGTGGTTTCGAGATTGCCCATTACGAAATCCGCCTGCCCGAAATAGGGTTCGACGGCTTCGTAGAACGGGGCGAAGTCGAACGTGTCGGGTCCGACTTGCGCGTAGTTATACTGCCCCGAGTGGCACATCAAGTCGCCCACCGCGGCGATGGTCGCCGTCCGGAGGGTGTCCTCGCGTTTAGGCGGCTCCATTGCCCGGGCGGATTCTTCGGCTTCGCATCCGAACGTCGCCAGAGGCGCGAGGGTCGCGACCGCGGGCGTCCACGCAAGAAAGGCGAAGAACGTCGCGACCGCGGACTTCCATGCGAAACGAGCGAGCGTCGTCATTCGGCGTTATCCGTCTTTGCGTTTGTTTTTAACTTCTTGGATCTCCAGGCGAATATCTTGCGCGAGCTTCTTCAGTTCGTTCAAGCCCTTGCGCACGCGCGTTCCGGCGGCGGCCTGTTCCTTTACGTAAAATTTCTCGAAGTCGGTTTCCATTTCCTGAATGTGCTTGATCAGCTCGTGATAGCGTTCCATGTCGTTCGTTCCTTTCGTTCAGTTACTCGTGGTTCGATTGTTCAATCGCGTCCAGCGTCGCCTCGGCGACGTCCAACGCGCGTATTGTCGGCGACTCGTCTCGTCGCGTAAGTTCGTCCTCGATCATCCGCAGGCAAAACGGACAGGCGACGGCTATTTGCTCGGCGTCCGTCGCGATCAATTCTTCGACGCGTCGGCGTATCGTCGGTTCCCCGTCGGTCTCCTCGCGGAAGGCGCCCCCACCTCCGCCGCCACAGCAAAAGGCGCGGCTTCGCGTACGTTTTGGCTCCTTCGGCGCGCGCCCCGTCGCCTTTTGGATTACCCGCCTCGGCGACTCGTACGCGCCGTTGTATCTGCCAAGATAGCAGGAATCATGATAAGCGACGCTCGCCCCCGAGGGCTTCGTCGCCGTTGATAGGCGTCCCTCGGTAAACAATTTATCCAAAAATTCGGTGGAATGCCACACTTCGTAGTTCCCGCCAAATTGCGGATACTCCCGCTTCAGCGAATGAAAACAGTGCGGACACGCCGTAACAATCTTCTTAACGCCGTATCGGTCGAACGTCTCGATATTCTCTTCGATCAGCGTTTTCGCTAAATACTCTTCGCCGAGTCGTCTCGACAGATCCCCCGCGCACCGCTCTTCCTCGCCGAGAACGCGGAAGTCCGCGCCCGCTCGAACGAGAAGCTCGGCGAACGCCCGCGTCGAGCGCTTCGCCCGGTCGTCGTACGCTCCGGCGCATCCGACCCACAAGAGCCATTCGGCGTCGGCGTTTTCGCGAGCGGTCGTAATGGATAAACCGTCCGCCCACGCCAATCGTTCCGCGGCGGGCATCCCGTAGGGGTTCCCCGTCCGCTCAATTTCCCGCAACACGCGGTCGATCTCGGGCGGCGTCTGCCCTGCCGTAAGCGCGAGGTGGCGGCGCGTCTCGACGATCGTATCGACGTGCTCGATCATCGCCGGGCATTCCTCCACGCAAGCGCCGCACGTCAGGCATTGCCAAATCTCTTTCTCGGAAATATAATCCGGAACAAGCGCGCCCTCTTCCCCGTATTCCTCGGAGCGGCGGCGCACGGCGATTTCAATCGCTCGCGGCGAAAGCGCCTTGCCGGTGGTCGTCGCGGGGCATGCGTCGTCGCATCTGCCGCACTCGGTGCAGGCGTAGGCGCCGAGAATAAGATTCCGCGGAAGTTTATCGACGTCGTCGGCGCCGAATGATTCCCGCTCCTCGTCCTCCACGTCCAACGGTTCGAGCGCCCCTCGCTCCCGTTTCG
>WJMR01000129.1 GCA_014727845.1 Ignavibacteriales bacterium | reverse complement strand
GCTCTACTTCGCGCTCTCGATCTTCATCCCCACCACGATCGAGCAGATGAACGAACTCCTCGCCCAACTCCAACGCTACTCTCTGCGCGACGAGATCGAAGAGCTCGAACGCGCGCTTCTCGAAACGGCGCCCTTCCTCGAACGCGGATTTCTCTCGGGGCAGATCGAGACGATCATCGCGCGCTCCCTCGAAGGCGCGCCCGAACAAGCGACGACGTTCCTCTCCTCGCTCTTTCCGATTATCGCCGTGCTGATCATTATTCCGTTCACGACGTTCTTTATCCTCAAGGATAAGCACGTCCTGCTTCGTTCGGTCGTCGATTGGTTCCCGAACAAGTACTTCGAGGTTTCCTATTGGATCTTCAAGCGCGTGGCGCTACGGCTCGGCAAGTTCGTACGCGGATGGATGTTCGACGCGCTGTTCGTCGGCGTCGCCGTCGGCGTGGGCTTCTGGGCGATCGGCGTCGGGAACGCCTTCGCGTTCGGCGTCATCGCGGGCGTCGGTCACCTCATCCCGTATTTCGGACCCGTCGCCGGCGCCGCGCCGGCGTTGATCTTTAGCTTCGCTCAAACGGGCGACTTCTCGCTCGCCCCGTGGATCCTCCTCGTGGTGTTCGTCATCTACGCGTTGGATAACGGGCTGGTGCAACCCTACATTTTCTCGAAGAGCGTGGATATGCACCCGCTCGTGATCCTGTTGCTCATTCTCGCGGGGAGCCAACTCTTCGGCGTCTTCGGTATGGTGCTCGCCGTGCCGACGGCGACGGTGGTGCGGACGACCGGGAAGGAGATTATCTTCGCGCTCAAGAACTACAACCTCGGCAGGGGCGCCGAGGCGACGTAGCGGCGCGGATGAACAACGATGTCGCCTATTAGCGGCGGCGCAACGTTTCCAAATCCACCTTGCGGATCTTCTCGATCTCTCTTCCCAAAAATCGTTCCGCCACTTCCTTGAACTTCGTCGGCACGTCGCTGACGAAGAACTCGCGTTCCCCCTCTCCCTCGAAGTCCGAACGGAGCCCGAGCGTGGTAAGCTCTTGCGCGGTCGCCTCCGCGGCGGCGACGCCCGAATCCACCAACGCGACGTTTTCGCCGACGGCGGCTTGGATGGGCGCGGCGAGCAGCGGGTAGTGGGTGCATCCGAGGATGAGCGCGTCGAGTTCTTTTTCGCGGAACTCGGCGAGATATTTCTCGGCGACGAGTCGGGTAACCTCCTCGTCGATCCATCCCTCTTCGGCGAGCGGCACGAAGAGAGGACACGCCTTCTCGAAGATCTTCACGTCGGGATTGACCGAGGCGAGGGCTCGGGAGTAGGCGCGATTGTCGATCGTGGCGCGGGTGCCGACGACGCCGATCTTGCCGCCCGGCGCCCTGCGAGCCGCGTAGCGCGCGCCCGGCTCGATGACGCCGACGACGGGGACGTCGAACGCCGCGCGCAAGGCGGGAATGGCGACCGACGAGGCGGAGTTGCACGCCACGACGATCGCCTTGACGTTCCGACTCAAGAGGAAGCGCGCGTCCTGCAGCGCGTATTCGATGACCGTCTCGTTCGACTTGGCGCCGTAGGGCACGCGCGCCGTGTCGCCGAAATAGACGAAGCGCTCGTTCGGCAATTTCTCGACGAGGCGCTTGACGACGGTTAAGCCGCCGATGCCCGAGTCGAAGACGCCGATCGGTTTGCGAAGGTCGATCATAAGCTCACGTGATGTCGCGGAGCGCTTCGAGCAGCTCCGTTTCGACGATCGGATAATAGTTGGGAGAAATGGGCGAACGCTCGCGGTTCCGGACGTAGAACGAGTCGCGCGCCTCGCCGCCGTTCGTGGAGATCTTGGCGTAGTCGACTGAGATCTCGAGCCGCGCCAGCGTTTCGGTGATCCGATAGAGCAAACCGATTCGATCCGGCGCGAACACGTCAATAATAGTAAAACGGTTGGCGCGTTCAAAGCGGACGCGCGTCTCGCCCGTCGGCGCCGGTTTGCGGTTTTCGACGCGGCGCCATCGCGCTCTGGTTCTCGTCATCTGGTCGTCGAGCGGCAACAAATCGGCGACGGCGAGTCGGACGTCGTCGGCGATTTTCGGCGGGCGTTCCTCGCCGAGCTTCTCGCCCGAGGGGTAGTCCACGACGTTGAACGAATCGATCGCCACGCCGTCCTTTCGGGTGAAGATGCGGGCGTCGTGGATGTCGGCGTCGTTGATCGTCAGCGCGCCGCAGAGATTGGCGAGCAGGCGAGGCGTGTCGTTGGCGACGACGGCGACGGTGGTGAACTCGTTCGTTTCGCCGAAGAGGAGCTCGACGGCTTCGCCGTGGTTGAGCGCCTCGATGTGGCGCGCCACCTCGCGTTCGGAGAAGTGGGCGAGGTAGCCGCCGTCGTCCACCAGCTCGATGTGTTCGCGCGCGTCGCTCTCGCTCACGCGCTCGGAGTGACGGCTGATCGACTCGGCGCGCTCGGCGCCGCCGCCCAAGAGGGTCGCGCCGTCGATTTCCCGCTCGATCATCCGACGCGCTTTCGCGTAGAGGGTTTTTAAAAGGTCGTGCTTCCACGACGTCCACAACGCGGGGTTGACGGCGGAGAGATCCGCGTAGGTGAGCAAGTAGAGTAGCTCCAAACGCTCGACCGTCTCGACCGTTTCGACGAAGTGGTCGAGCGTGTCGGGATCGTTCAAGTTTCGGTGGAACGCCGCGCGCGTCATCAAGAAGTGGTTGGCGACGAGGAAGGCGACCGTCTCGATTTCGCGGTCGGTGTAGCCGAGCCGTTGCATAATCGAGTCCGCCATTTCCGCGCCGAGGATTTCGTGACCCTCCACGCCGTGCGGCTTGGCGATATCGTGAAGCAGAACGGCGACGTAGAGAAGCTCGCGATCGGGGAGTCGCGTAAAAATCTCGCCCAGCTCGGTCGCGTCGCCGCCGAGCGCCTCGACGTTCTCCACCGCGTGGACGGTGTGCTCGTCGGCGGCGTAGCAGTGATAGACGGCGTTGTGGATGAATCCGCTCAAGTCGGCGAATTCGGGTAGCAGCAAACTTAGCGCGCCGAGTTCGTTCATCATCGAAAGCGTGGCGCCGACGTTGGCGGGGAGTCGGAGAATCTCGCGGAACCACGCGGTGGCCGCGGCGCTTGGCGGACCCGACGCGGCGGCGCACGTCTCGACGACGGCTTCGCGCAATCGCTCGTCGAATATCGCGCCGTTCTCGCCGCGATAGAAAAACGCGCGAGCCACGTCCGCCGGCTTCAGCGGCGCGGGTTTCCGATAGACGATTGTGTCGTCGATCAGTCCGAACGCGTCGTCGAGTTGGATCGAAAGCGAGTCGGGCGGCGTACGGTAGATATGTCGCTTCCGACGCTTGACGAACGTTTTGTAAAAACGGTTGACGACCGTCGCGGCGGCGAAGTACGTCTTCATCGCGGCGCGGTAGCCGTCCTCGGCGTCGTCGCCCGCTAACCTTGCGTAGCGCTTCTGATCCTCGAACTCGAAGCGATCGACGCGTCGGTTGTGCGCGCAATGGAGAACGTGGCGGACGCCCAAGAGCCGGCGGTAGGCGTCGGCGAGGCGCTCGAGCTCGGCGTGGTTGGCGTCGTTGCGGTCGCGGAGTCGATCGACGAAGACGTCGATTTGCGCTCGCCCGCTCTCGTCGTCGAAATACTCGCCTTGGAGCAGCACGTGCATCCACTCGGCGGTTTGGAGGTCGCGCAGTCCGCCGCAAGAATTCTTCACGTTCGGCTCGACAATCTTCGGGGATCCGCCGTATTTCTTGTGGCGCCGCTCGGTTTCGCGTTGCAGATTCTCGAACGCGGCGACGACGGTGTCGGGGTCGAGGAGTTCGAGGATGGCGACGCGCCAGCGATCGTAGAGTTCGCGGTCGCCCGCGAGGAAGCGGGACTCGAAGAGTTGCGTGAACGAGGCGACGTCCTCGGCGGCGACGCGGGGGAGATCCTCGAGCTGGCGGACGGTGTGCGACGCCTCGACGCCTCCGTCCCACAGCCCCGTTAGAACGCGCCCGATCGTTTCGCTCGCTTTCTCGGCGTCCTCGGCGACGAACGTGACGTCGATATCCGAGAACGGCGAGAGCTCGCGCCGTGCGAAGCTGCCCGTGGAAACGACGGCGACGCCTTCGGAAATATCCTTTGACGCTTCGCGCGCGGCGCCCTCGATCCACAACGCAAACTCGACGCTCGGTCCCGTCGGATCGGCGAGCGACCTCGACGGCTCGAAGACCCGCTTGCGCATGCGGCGGAACTCCTCCCGTTTTTTTACCGACGCTTCCATAACGCTCATACGCTCTTAACTTCCGTTGTGTTCGGCGACAACCGTCGAGGATACGCCGCCCCGAACGTTGAACCTCGCCGTTATCTTCATCCAACGCGGCTCGCACGCGGCGACCAGATCGTCTAAAATTTGGTTCGTCAAACTCTCGTAAAAAATCCCGTCGTTCCGATACGACTGGTAGTAGAGCTTGAGGGATTTCAGCTCCACGCAACGTCGATCGGGGACGTACTCCAGAACGATCTCGGCGAAATCCGGCTGCCCCGTTTTGGGGCACAAGGACGTGAACTCCGGCGCCGTGTGGGTGATCGCGTAATCTCGTTCGGGATAGTTATTCTCGAACGTTTCCAAAATAGACCGTTTATCGGGCATAAAAGTTTCTCGCTCCGAGGTTGGTTTTATCGGTAATTGGGTCGAACGTCGTAGGGTATCGGATCCTCGACGCCCGCTTCCGCGAAGCCGCGCAGCCGATAGGCGCAACTATCGCAGAGGCCGCACGCGCGCTCCTCGTTCCGATAGCACGACCACGTAAGTTCGAGCGGCGCGCCAAGCTCGACGCCTTTGCGTACGATCTCGGCTTTGCTCATCCCGATGACGGGCGTCTCGATCGCGACGCGCGTTTCGGGTTTCGTCCCCGTCTCGACGACGCGACGGAAGGCGTCGAAGAACTCGGGTCGGCAGTCGGGGTAGCCGGAGGCGTCTTCGTAAACCGCCCCGATCGCGACCGCCTCGGCGCCGATCGCCTCCGCCCATGCGACGCACGCCGCGAGAATGTTCGCGTTCCTGAAGGGGACGTAGGAGGTCGGGACGTCCCGGTTCGTCAAATCCGCCGGCGAGACGTCCATCGAGGAGTCGGTGAGCGACGAGCCGCCGAATTCGGCGAAGCGACGGAAGTCGAACTCGATCCGCGCCGCGACGTCGTAATGGTCGGCGATCTCGTGAAAGGCGCGTCGTTCGCGGGCTTCGGTTAGTTGGCCATAGTGCGCGTGCGCGAAGGCGAGCCGACGACCCTCCGCCGCCGCCGTCGCCGCCGTGACGCAACTATCCAAACCGCCGCTGAGGGCGACAACGGTCAAACTTCTGTTAGCGTTAACCGAAGTCAATACGCTTTCCTCTCCATAGGACGCTATAATAAATATAAGATAAGAAAAATTTTTTAATAACACCCGATAGATTACCTCCTTTGTTACCTTAATGGTTCCGTAATCTTGAAGTAATAATCGCGTAACGTGCGGCAATATATTTAGTTTGAAAGATTTAAGGATTATCTATGAGCATCATCAAAGATAAACGCGCTTATCGAGACCTCGCTCTAATCGCCTTCGCGGCGCTTCTGGCGGCGTTGATTCTTCTCACCGATCGGACCGCACAAGCCGAAGCCGCCGAGAAGACGAGCCGAATCGAAGTTATCGACTCGACGAAATCGGCTCGCGAGTGCGACGTCGAGGAGGAATTCCGCCGCGCCGAACGCGCCCCGAGGGGAACGAGCGCCTCGCTCCGACCGTAGCGCGACGGCGTAATCCGCGCTCTCTTCTCATCGGATATTTCGCGCTTGCGTTTCCGCCTTCCAAATTATATCTTTTTGGAACTATATACTTAACTTAATTGTCTATATTTTAGACGATCAAGTAAGTATGTGTTTCAGATTGATTGACCCTAAACGACACCGATATGGCGAACGATGAAAAAGCCGAGCTTGAACGGCTCGCAAACGAGGAATATAAGTACGGATTCGTGACCGACGTCGAGTCGGAAACGTTGCCGAAGGGATTGAACGAGGACGTCGTCCGATGGATCTCCGCCAAGAAGGGAGAGCCGGCATGGATGACCGAGAAGCGCCTCGCCGCGTTTCGGCGCTGGACGAAGATGCCCGAACCGCATTGGGCGAACGTCGAGATTGCGCCGATCGACTATCAGGAGTTGAGCTACTATTCCGGCCCGAAAAAGGACCGCCCGAAGTCGCTCGACGAGGTGGACCCCGAGTTGCTCGAAACCTTCGAGAAGCTCGGCGTGCCGATGCAAGAGCGCGCCGCGCTCGCCGGCGTCGCGGTGGACGCCGTCTTCGACAGCGTCTCCGTCGCGACGACCTACCGCGAGGAGCTCGCCGAACGAGGGATAATTTTTAGCTCGATTAGCGAGGCGATCCGCGAACATCCCGATCTCGTAAAAAAGTATATTGGAACGGTCGTGCCGCCGTCGGATAATTTCTACGCCGCGATGAACTCGGCGGTCTTCTCCGACGGCACCTTCGTTTACGTGCCTAAGGGCGTCCGTTGCCCGATGGAGCTCTCGACTTACTTCCGCATTAACGCCGCCAACACGGGGCAGTTCGAGCGGACGCTGATTATCGCCGACGAGGGCGCCTACGTTAGCTACCTCGAAGGGTGTACCGCGCCCATCCGCGACGAGAACCAACTCCACGCCGCCGTCGTCGAGCTGATAGCGCACAAGGACGCGGAAATCAAATACTCGACCGTGCAGAATTGGTACGCGGGCGACAAGGAGGGCAAGGGGGGCGTCTATAATTTTGTGACGAAACGCGGACTCTGCGAGGGAGAGAATTCTAAAATCTCGTGGACGCAGGTAGAGACGGGCTCCGCCATTACGTGGAAATATCCGAGCTGCATTCTACGCGGCGACAATTCCGTCGGCGAGTTCTACTCCGTCGCGCTCACTCGCAACCGCCAGCAAGCCGACACGGGCACGAAGATGGTGCACCTCGGCAAAAACACGAAGAGCAACGTCGTCTCGAAAGGAATCTCCGCGGGATATAGTCAGAATAGCTATCGCGGATTGGTGAAGGTCGGCAAGAACGCCGAGGGCGCGCGGAATTTCTCGCAGTGCGACTCGCTGCTCATCGGCGACAAGTGCGGCGCGCATACGTTCCCGTATCTCGAGATCGACAACCCGAGCGCGCAAGTCGAGCACGAGGCGACGACCTCGAAGATCGGCGAGGACAGGATCTTCTACCTCAAGCAGCGCGGACTCGACGAGGAGAACGCCGTTAGTATGATCGTCAACGGCTACTGCAAGGAGGTCTTTCGCGAGCTGCCGATGGAGTTCGCCGTCGAGGCGCAGAAGCTACTGAGCGTCAGTTTGGAAGGGTCGGTCGGATAGCGCGCGACTCGAAATTTTGAGAAAACGAAAACGGAACGATCAATGCTTACGATAAAAAATCTTCACGCCGAAATCGACGGCAAACCGATTCTCAAAGGAATCGATCTGCAAGTGAACGCGGGCGAAACCCACGCGGTGATGGGACCGAACGGTAGCGGGAAATCCACGCTCGCGCATGTCCTCTCCGGTCGCGAGGGCTACACGCCCACCGAGGGCGAAGTGATATTCGAGGGAAAAAACCTGTTGGAAATGGAGCCCGAAGAGCGCGCCCGCGAAGGCGTCTTTCTCGCGTTCCAATATCCGATCGAGATTCCCGGCGTCTCCAACACCAATCTGCTGAAGGAGGGGCTGAACGAAATCCGGAAACACCGGGGGGAGCCGGAGCTGAGCGCGGGGGACTTCCTTAAGCTCGTGCGCGAGAAGGCGAAGCTCGTCGAGATGAAGAAGGAGCTACTCAATCGCTCGGTCAACGAAGGGTTCAGCGGCGGCGAGAAAAAGCGCAACGAGATTTTCCAGCTCGCCGTGTTGGATCCGAAGCTCGCCCTTTTAGACGAGACCGACTCGGGATTGGATATCGACGCGCTTCGCGTGGTCGCCAAGGGCGTTAACGCGGTGAGGAACGAGAAGAACGCGTTCCTGCTCGTCACGCACTACCAGCGGTTGCTGAACTACATCGTGCCGGATTTCGTGCACGTGCTCGCCGACGGAACGATCGTGAAGTCGGGCGGCAAAGAGTTGGCGTTGGAGCTGGAGGAACGCGGCTACGAGTGGATTTCAGAGAAAGCCGAAAGCGCGTAGGGACGAGACGATGGCAAAATACGACGACGTAAAAAAATGGTATCTCGACGCCGCCGCGGCTTACGACCGCGACGACGCGGCGCCGAACGGCGCGCTGAAACGACTGCGGGAGACGGGGGCGAGGCGCTTCGCCGAACTCGACTTCCCGACGACCAAGCATGAGGATTGGAAATACACGAGCGTAAAGCCCGCGACGGAACGTCGGTTCGCCTGGCGCGCGCCCGGAGAGAGGAGCGATTTACCCGACGCCGCCAAAGAGGCGTTCTTCGAGGAAGACCAATACCGGATCGTCTTCGTTGACGGCGCGTACGTTCCCGACGCCTCGACGCCCGCTTTGGAGAAGGACGGCGCGTACGTCGCCCGTCTGAAGACCGCGATTGTCGAGCGTCCCGAGGCGGTCGAGCGAGCGCTTTTCGATTTCGAGGAGGAGGAGAACGTCTTCGCCGCGCTCGGCGCCGCGTTCGCCTCGGACGGCGCGTTCGTCCACCTGCCAAAAAACGCCGCGCTCGAACGACCCGTGCACGTAGTTCACTATGTTGAGGCGGAGGACGAGCCGTTTCTCGCCCCGACGCTGTTGGTTGTGGCGGAGGAGAACTCGTCGGCGACGATCGTCGAGTCGTACGTCGGCGCGGACGGTAAGCCGTATCTCGTCGGCGCCAACGCGCGGTTCGCGGCGGCGGCGGGCGCTCGCGTAACGCACGTAAAGATTCAAAAGGAGGGCGACGCGGCGATCCACTTATGGGCGGGGCGCGCGAAAACGGCGAAGGACGCGACGTTCGAGACGTTCCTCGCCTCGTTCGGCGGCAAGCTGGCGCGCAACGACGCGGTGGTTCGCGCCGAGGAGCCGGGCGGATTCGCCCGCGTCAACGGCGTCGTCGCGCTCGACGGGGAGCGGCACGTCGATAATCGCGTTCTCCTCGATCACGCGGCGCCCCGATGCGAGAGCTCGCAACTCTTCCGCGCCGCGCTGAACGGGAACTCCCGCAACGTCTTCAACGGCAAAGTGCTCGTGCGCCCCGATTCGCAAAAGATCGACGCGTTCCAGCAGAACGACTCGCTGCTACTTTCGGATACGGCGCGCTCGGACTCGAAGCCGCAACTCGAGATTTTCGCCGACGACGTAAAATGTTCGCACGGCGCCACGACGGGGCAACTCGACAAAGAAGCCCTCTTCTACTTGCGTAGTCGAGGGGTCGGCGCGGCCCAAGCCAAACGCGTGTTGGTGGACGCCTTCACGGCGAACGCCGTCGCCGATTTGAAGCTCGCTTCCGTTCGCGAGCGCATCGAAAAACTGGCGGCGCGGAGCGCGTCGCGATAATCGCGCCGACCGCGCGGAAACGACGACTATGACGAACGCCCAAACGACGACCGCGAAAACGTTCGACGTCGAGAAAATTCGGCGGGACTTTCCCTCGCTCAATCAGAGCGTGTACGGCAAGCCGCTCGTCTATCTCGACAACGCCGCGACGGCGCAAAAACCCAACGCCGTTATCGACGTGACGGAGCACTATTATCGCGTCGTCAACGCGAACATCCATCGGGGCGTGCATCGGCTGAGCCAACTCGCCACCGACGCCTACGAAGGCGCGCGCGAGAAGATCCGAAATTTTATTAACGCCGAGAAGGCGAGCGAAATAATCTATACGCGCGGTTGCACCGAGGCGATCAATCTGGTGGCGGCGACCTACGGTAGGCAAAACGTCGGCGCGGGCGACGAAGTGTTGATCACCGAGATGGAGCACCACTCGAACATCGTGCCCTGGCAGGCGCTGTGCGAGGAGAAGGGCGCGACGTTGCGCGTGGCTCCGGTTAACGAGCGCGGCGAAGTGGAGCTCGAGGCGTTCGAGCGGATGATCGGCGAGCGGACGAAGATCGTCGCGTTCGCGCATCAATCCAACTCGCTCGGAACGATCAATCCCGCCAAAGAGATGACGCGCATGGCGCGCGAGAAAGGCGCCGCGACGCTGATCGACGGCGCGCAATCGATACCCCACTTCCGCGTGGACGTCCGCGATCTCGGCTGCGACTTCTACGCCTTCTCCGCGCACAAGATGTACGGACCGACGGGCTCGGGCGCGCTCTACGGGAGAGAGGAATTGCTGGAATCTATGCCGCCGTATCAACTCGGCGGGGATATGATTAGCGCGGTCTCGTTCGAGAAAACGACCTACAACAAGCTCCCGTATAAGTTCGAGGCGGGCACCCCGAACATCGCGGGAGGTATCGGCTTTGGCGCGGCCGTCGATTACGTCGAGTCGATCGGGATTGACGAGATCGAGCGCTACGAACGCGAGCTGAGCGACTACGCGTGGGAGAAGTTGCGCGCGATCGAGGGCTTGCGGATTATCGGAACCGCCGAGGATCGCGGCGCCGTATTCTCGTTCGTCGTCGAGGGCGCGCACGCGCACGATCTCGCGACCATCTTGGACGTCGAGGGTGTGGCGGTACGGGCGGGGCACCTCTGCACGCAGCCGATTCTGAAAAAGTTCGGCGTGCCCGCCGTGGCGCGAGCCGCCGTGAGTTTATATAACACGCGCGAAGAGATCGACCGACTGGTCGAGGCGATTGAAAAAGCCAAGCGGATGTTGGGATGAGCGAGGACGACGGCGCGATCGAGGAGCTGTACCGTCGAGCGGTGATCGAGCATAGCCGCGCGCCCGCGAATTTTCGAGAGATCGACGACCCGACGGGCGTCTCCGAACAAGCGAACGAGCTTTGCGGCGACGAAGTGAAAGTAGCCGTCGTCGTCGAGGGGGGCGCGATACAAGACGCGGCGTTCGTCTCTCGCGGATGCGCGTTGGTGAAAGCGTCCGGATCGATTATGACGCGAGCCGTTTCGGGGCAATCCGTCGGCGACGCGAAACAACTGGCGAAGCGATTCGTCGATTTTATTAACGGCGATCTCGACGAGTTCGAGTCGCCGGGAGAAACGTCGGCGTTGGAAACCGTGCGACGCTTTCCCGCGCGACGGTCGTGCGCGACCCTATCGTGGGAGGCGCTCGCCGAGGCGCTCGCGAACGCCGACGAGAACAAGGAGTGACGCCTATGTCGGAAGAACGCAAGCAAATGACCGACGAAGAAATAGAAGAACTGCGAGAGCGCGTCGTCGCCGAATTGAAGACGGTGTACGATCCCGAGATTCCCGTCGATATCTGGGAGCTCGGTCTCGTGTACGAGTTGAAGTTCGACCGCGAGGGCAACCTCGTCGTGATTATGACGCTGACCACGCCCAACTGTCCCGTCGCCGAATCGCTGCCGATGGAGGCGCGATCGAAAGCGCGACGCGTTCCGGGCGTAAAAAGCGCGGACGTGCGACTCGTGTGGGATCCCCCATGGAGCCAAGAAATGCTGAGCGACGAGGCGAGGATCGCGCTCAATCTTTAACAACAAACCACCAACTCACTATGAAGTTCAGCGCGCAAGAAGAATACGGACTCCGATGCCTGGCGCGATTGGCGCTTACGGAAAACAAGCGGGGCTTGACGATACAGGAGATCGGCCGAGCCGAGGGCATTAGCTCGGCGAACGCGGCCAAGCTCCTGCGTCTGCTGCGGATCGGCGGCGTGATCAACAGCGCGCGCGGGCAAACGGGCGGCTATCGTTTGGCTCGGAAGCCGGAGGAGATCAAACTGACCGAGGCGCTCGGCGCGCTCGGCGATCCGCTCTACGACGAATCGTTCTGCGAGGGTCACAAGGGCGTCGCCGACGTGTGCGCCAACGACGCCGAATGCTCGATACGCGCCGTCTGGGGCGCGCTCCAAGGGCTCGTCGATTCTATGCTCGAACGCATTACGCTCGCCGACATCGTCGCGCCCGAGCATGAAACGCGAGAGCGAGCCCGAGCCGTGGCGAGAGAGACGCACGAGAAAATGCTCGAGCGGCTCGGCGGCGAACCGTTCCCGACGCCCGCGCGATGCCGGCGCCGCGTCTCCGGATGACGCGCCGAGCCGCGAGCTCGCGGCTTTACAACGCCCCCGTCGCTCCGTATCTTTCGATATGAATAATTCTCGCGAGGCGCGAGCGCGATGATCGCGACCGTCACCCTCAACCCGTTGCTCGAACGACGGCTCGAATACGAGCGCGTAAAACTCGGCGCCACGCACCGTCCGCTCGGAGAGGCGTACGCCGCGGGCGGCAAGGGAATCAACGTATCCCGACAGCTGCGCAAGCTCGGCGTCGATTCGCTCGCCTTCACGATTCTCGGCGGCGAAAACGGCAAACGAATCAGGAGGATCCTCAAAGAGGAGAGAATCGAGTTCGTCGCCGTCCCCTCGAAATCCGAAACGAGATCGGCGACGTTGGCGATCGATCGGAGCGATCCCGGCGTTACCGCGTTTTTCGGACCCGACGCCGATCCGACCGAAGAAGACGCCGAGGAGCTGATCGACCGACTCCGCAAGGCGCTCAACACCGCCGACATCATCGTCCTCTCCGGCGGCTCTCCGAATAAGGCGACCGATCGCGTGTTCCCGACAATTATAAACGAGGCGAACCGAGAAGGGAAGACGACGTTGCTCGACACCTACGGACGACACCTTTCCGCCTGTCTCGACGCCGCGCCGACCGCGACGCACAACAATCTCGAGGAGCTCGCCGTGTCGCTCGGATGGGCGCTCGAGACGGAGGACGAGAAGCGACGCGCGTTGGACGAACTGACCGGTCGCGGCGTCAAGCGCGTCTTGCTCACCGACGGCGCGCGACCCGCCTACGTTTCCAACTTCGGTTATCACTACAAGCTGACGCCCCCGCCGATCGAGGAGATCGACCCGGTCGGATCGGGCGACGCGTTCGTCGCGGGCGCGCTCTACGGATGGGAACGCGAGCTGGTGTTTATCGACGAGACCCTCCCCCTCGCCGCCGCGCTCGGCGCCGCCAACGCGAGACGGCTCGACGCATGCGCGGTCGAACGCGACGAGTGGGAGCCGCTCGTCCGACGCGCGAACGTCGAGACCGTCGGTAAGAAAATGAAGCGGGTGGATGTCTCGCCTCGCCGTTAGCGCCGCGCTCGCCGCTATGCTCGCCGAGTTCGGCGCCGCGCAAACAATCGCCGACGTCGAAACGAACGACGTGGAGGGCGTTCCGAAAATCGAGATGCTCGAGGCGCTCCCCGTCGAGGAGGGCGACCCGCTCGATTCGGCGGCGATCGAAGACGCGCTTTTCGGACTCCGCCAAACCCTCGCCGATTACGGCTATTTCCTACCCGACCTCCGCGCCACGCTCGAATATCAAGGAGATTCCACAACCGTCTCGTTGCGATTCGAGATCGAGCCGAACGAGCGGACGTTCGTCGATTCGGTCGTCGTCGAAGTCGTCGAGGGGATCGACGACGAGGCGCGCGCGCTCGTCGAGGCGCGGTTGCGGGAATTACAGGACGAGCCGTTCAACGCCGAGCGCACGCGAAACGCGCTTGATCGATCGCTGAATATCCTCGAGCGGCGCGGCTATCCCTACGCCGAGGCGGTCGTCGAGTCGATAGGACGCGGCGACGACGCGACGCTCCGACTAACAATCGACGCGGGACCGCGCGCTCGAATAGATCGTATTTTATTGAAGGGGCTCGACGAAACGGACGAGGCGGTCGTGCGACGTGAGTTGGGAGTGGAGGAGGGCGATCTCTATGCGCCCGAGGAGGCGGCTACGATTCCGCGACGATTGAACCGCCTACAATTATTCAAACCCGTCGCCGAGCCGGAGTTCTTCCTGACCGAAGCGGGGGCGGGGGTGTTGGCGATTTCGGTGGAGGAGCGCCGCACGAACACGTTCGACGCGATTCTCGGCTACGTTCCCGAGGACGGGTACGGCGACGGCTATTTCGTCGGATCGATCGACGCCTCGGCGCGCAACTTGCTCGGAACGGGGCGGGGCGCGGCGTTCGGGTGGCGGCAAATAGATCGCCGCTCGCAAGACCTCGAACTCGCCTATAGGGAGCCATGGGTTCTCGGATTGCCCGTGAACGCGCGCGTCGCGTTCGGGCAAGAGAAGCGGGACACGACGTACGTTCGACGACGCTTCGGCGGATCGCTCGAGTACGCGGCGTCGTACGAGTTCGCCGTATCGGTGGACGGCGCCGTCGAGGAGACGATCCCGACCGAGCGCGCGACGCCGATCTTTACCGTGTATCGCTCGACGACGCGGACGGCGGGCGTGACGCTCTCGGCGGAGGACCTCGACGATCCCCTCGCGCCGCGCGGCGGATATAGCGTCGCCGTCTCCTTCGCCGCGTCGGTAAAGGAGATTGCGGGACCCGCCGAATTCCTCGACGAAACCGCGCCTCGGGACGCATCCCAACGCCGCGTCTCGGGGACGTTCGAAACGTATCAAACCGTCGTCGCCAATCACGTCGTCGCGTTCAAGCTCGTCGGGAAAGATCTATCCGGCGAGGCGATCGAGGAGAGCGACGCGTGGCGCTTCGGCGGCGCGACCACCGTCCGCGGCTACGCCGAGGAGCGCTTCCTCGCGACCCGCGCCGCGTGGGCGAATCTCGAATACCGCGTGTTCGTCGGCGCGCGGTCGTACGTCTATCCGCTCTTCGACGCGACGTATTTCTATCGCGCGACGATCGACAAAGCGGCGAGCGTCGAGGACGTCCGCTACGGCTACGGCGTCGGCGCGGCGTTCGAGACCGATCTCGGAATTCTCCGCGTCTCCTACGCGGTCGGCGACGAGGACGACTTCGGCGAGGGCAACGTGCACGTCGGATTCGTCAACGAATTCTAATTTATCTTACGACGAAAAGTTCGTACTTTTCCGATCAACCCCGGAAACCCGACTATGCTGCAGGATATCGGAACACGAAACGCCGAGAAAACGGCGAAGAGTAAGGCGTTCGCTTCCATCGCGGCGTTCGCGGCGACGGCGATCGTCGCGTACGTCGCGCTCGACTATATGTTGGATCGATCGTTGCCCTCGCCCGAGGAGGAGTATCGCGCGGCGGAATTGCGCGGAACGATCACCGTGTATCACGACTCTCTCGGTATCCCCGCGATCTACGCGGACGACGAGCTTGACGCCGCGTTCGCGCTCGGCTTCCTCCACGCGCGCGATCGGATGTTCCAAATGGAGGTGAGTCGTCGGGCCGCCGAAGGACGCTTGAGCGAAATCTTCGGAAAGCAAACGCTCGAGTTCGACCGACTCTTTCGCGTCGTCGGCATAGCGCGGATCGCCGAGCGTCTCTTGACGGAAGTCGATTCCTCGACGATCGATTTACTCGAAGCGTATAGCGCGGGCGTGAATTTCTTCCTCGACGAAACCGACTTGACGCTCTCGATCGAGTTCGACGCGCTTAACCATGAGCCGGAGCCGTGGAAGCCCGCGCATAGTTTGATGATCGCTCGGATGATGGGATGGGAACTCAATATTAATTGGTATCACGATCTCGTGATGGGATCGCTCGAACGGACGCTCGATCCCGCGTTGGCCGCTTCGATCGCGCCCTACGATGGGACGATTCCACCTTCGGCGGGCGCCAAGTCGCCGGCGCCGGTTACGACTCCCGCCGATCGCGAGCCGCCTCGACGACGCGCGCGGGAGGACGATCCGAACGAGGCGCCCAACGTCGGCGCGCCCGAATCGGACGACTCGCCGAGCGCGGACACTTCGTCGATCGCGTCGGGCTTCCTCCGCGTCGCGCGAGAGTATCGCGCCTTTCGTGGAACACGCGGCACGACGATCGGCTCGAACAACTGGGCGGTTTCGGGCGCTCGCGCCGTAAACGGGAAGCCGATCATCGCCAACGATCCGCACCTCGCCTTCCAAGCGCCGGGCAAGTGGTATTTCGCGATCATCCGCGCGGGTGATTGGAACGCCGAGGGGGTGACGATTCCGGGCGCGCCGGGCGTCGTCATCGGGAAAAACAAGCGCGTCGCGTGGGCGTTCACCAACGTGATGAGCGACGAGACCGATTTCTATCTCGAGACGCTCGACTCTTCCGGACGCTTTTATCTTTACGACGGGAAGTATCGTCCGATCGCCGTCGAGACGGATACGATCGCGGTGCGCGACTCATCGGACGCGGTCGTGAAAATCCGCCGCACAACGCACGGACCGATTGTATCGGATATCGGCTACGCGGCGCGCGGCGGGAGCGACACCGTGCGCGAGGCGCTCTCGATGCGGTGGCTCGGCTTCGAGTCGAGCGACGAAATCGGCGCGATCTACAAGATGAACCTCGCCTCGAATTGGGAGGAGTTCGTCGCGAGTCTCGAGAGCTTCGCGACGCCGGCGCAGAATTTTCTCTACGCCGACGCCGACGGGAACGTCGGATGGATCACGGGCGGTCGTTTCCCCGATCGGGGCGGAACGCCGCCGTTCATCTACGACGGAACCGACGCGGCGAACGACTGGCGCGGGTTTATTCCGTTCGAGCGCAACCCGCGACTTTTCAATCCCGATAGCGGCGTCATTGCGACGGCGAACACCGCGCCCCTCGTCGATCCCGGATTCTACGTTTCGGCGGCTTACGCCGCGACCTCGCGATTCGATCGAATCCACGAACTACTCGGCGCTAAGGAGAAACACTCGGAGGCGGACTTGCGCCGCGTCCAGATCGACGTCGTCTCGCCGCTGGCGCGCGAGATCCGACAATACATCCTCGACGCGTTCGAGCGGGTGGAGGTGGCCGACGACAACCTCGAGATCGCGTTGCTGCTTTTCCGCGACTGGCAAGGCGATATGGACGCCTATAGTCAGGCCGCCGCGATCTACAGCGTGTTTATGAAACGCTTCGTGGATAACGTGTATCGCGACGACCTCGGCGACGACCTCTTTACCGAGTTTTGCTACATAGCGAACACGCCGTATCGGAGCGTTCGGAAGATCCTACGCGAGAACGACTCGGCGATATTCGACGACCGCGAGACGCCGCGCTACGAGGGGCGCGACGCGATGATCCTGAAAAGTTTCGACGAGGCGCTCGACGAGTTGGAGGCGCGCCTCGGATCCGACCCGGCGCGGTGGCAGTGGGGACGGATACACAAGCTCACGTTCGAGCATATATTCGGCGGGCACAGCGCCGCGTTGGATCGGATGTTCAACGTCGGACCGTTCGGAGTCGGGGGCGACGGCACGACGCCGATGAACACGGAGTTCTCGTTCGGCGATCGCTCGCCGATGGGAAAGACGGACGCTTACCAAGCGCTGGTCGGTCCTTCGGTGCGTTACGTGTACGACTTCTCGACGCCGAGCGTTCTGCGCGTTTCGTTGCCGATGGGGCAGTCCGGAAATATTTTAAGCGAACACTATCGCGATACGACGCCCCTTTGGCTCGCGGGCGACTACTTCACGATCACGCTCGACGACGCCTCCTTGCGAAACCCGCGCGCGCGTAAAACCACGATCATGCCCCTCTGATCGATCGGCGAATTAGCGCCGCGTAGGTTGTCGCTTGTTCGGATAAGCCGTACATTACTTATTTAAACAATTTTGAAACGTTCTTGCTCCCGTTCAGCGTCGAAGCGGTCGATCCGCACTCAAAAGCTCGAGCCGGTTGGTTCGAGACCTCGCGCGGTCGCGTCGAGACGCCGGCGTTTATGCCCGTCGGCACGACCGGCACGGTGAAGGCGATCAGCCAGCGCCATCTGAAAGAGACGATCGACGCGCCGATCATCCTCGGCAACACGTACCATCTCTACCTCCGACCCGGCGAGGAGTTGCTTGAAAAGGCGGGCGGCTTGCACCGATTGATGAGCTGGGAGCGTCCGATATTGACCGACAGCGGCGGCTTTCAAGTCTATAGCTTGTCGGAGTTGCGGAAGATCCGCGACGACGGCGTCGAGTTTCGTTCGCATCTCGACGGCTCGAAACACCTCTTCACGCCGCGACGCGTGATCGAGATTCAGCGGCGCATCGGGTCGGATATTATGATGCCGCTCGACGAGTGCGCCGCGTATCCGACCGACTACGACTACGCCGAGCGATCGACGCGCCTGACGTCCGAATGGGCGGCGCTCAACAAAGAGGCGTTCGAGCGAACCGAACCGCTCTACGGCGCCGAGCAGTTCCTGTTCGGAATAATCCAAGGGAGCGTGTACGAGGAGCTCCGCGAGCGCTCGGCGCGCGACCTTCGCGAGATCGGGTTCGACGGCTACGCGATCGGCGGACTGGCGGTGGGCGAACCGACCGACGAGATGTATCGTCTAACCGACTTCACCACCGATCTGATGCCCGAGGATAGACCGCGCTACTTGATGGGCGTCGGGAGGCCCGAGAACTTGCTCGAAGCGGTCGAGCGCGGCGTCGATATGTTCGACTGCGTGATGCCCACCCGCAACGCGCGCAACGCCTACCTCTTTACGAGCGAGGGCGTGACGCCGATGCGGACGTTGCAGTTCAGAGACGACTTCCGACCGCTCGACGAGCATTGCGATTGCGAGACGTGCCGGACGTACTCGCGCGCCTACTTGCGACACCTCTTCGTCTCGAAAGAGTTGCTCGCGTTCGAGTTGGCGTCGGTTCACAACTTACGGTTTTACGTCTCGTTGATGAGCGAGGCGCGGCGACGGATCGTCGCCGGAGATTTTTCCGACTGGAAAAAAGAAACGATAGCTAAATTAACGTATCATCATTAACGCGGGAGAGCGTAATGGATTTCATTTTTATGATGGCGCCGCAGGGCGGCGAAGGCGGAGGCGGAAGCTTGGTCACCACGTTGATCATGTTCGGCTCCATCTTTTTGATCTTCTATTTTATGATTATCCGTCCGCAACAGAAGCGCGCAAAGGAGCGCGATAAGATGATTGGCGCGGCGGGTAAGGGCGATAAGATCGTCACCAACGGCGGCATCCACGGCACTATCGCGGGCGTGGACGACGACACGGTCCTGCTCAAGGTTTCCGACACCACGAAAATTACGATCGACAAGAGCGCGATCGGCAAAGTCGTCTCCTCGAAGAGCGGCGGCGACGAATCGAAGTAAGGCGAGTTATGTTTTGTTCGGTTGAAGAGGCGGTCGAGGAGATCAAACGCGGCGGCACGGTGATCGTCGTGGACGACGAGGACCGCGAGAACGAAGGCGATTTCATCTGCGCCGCGGAGGACGCGACTCCCGAAGTCGTCAACTTTATGGCGACGCACGGGCGGGGGTTGATCTGCGTGGCGCTACCGCCGAAGCGGCTTCACGAGTTGGAGATTCCGATGATGGTCGAGACCAACTCGGCGCTGCACGGAACCCAGTTCACCGTTTCGGTGGACGCGGCGAAGGAGACGACGACGGGCATCTCCGCGAAGGATCGCTCCGCCACTATCCGTAAGTTGGTGGAGGACGACGCCGAGCGGAAGGACTTCGCGACGCCCGGTCACGTCTTCCCGTTGCGGGCGTTCGAGGCGGGCGTCTTGCGGCGCGCGGGTCACACCGAAGCGGCGGTCGATCTCTGTCGGTTGGCGGATAAGAAGCCGGCGGGCGTCCTTTGCGAGATTCTCAAAGAGGACGGCGAAATGGCGCGCACGCCCGACCTCGCGGAAATCGCCGAGCGCTTCGACCTCAAGATGATAACCGTGCAGTCGTTGATCGAGTATCGGATCGCCCGCGAGCGGATGATCGAGAAGATAACCGAGATCGATTTCCCGACGGCGCACGGCGACTTCCGTCTCCATCTCTTCCGAGGTAAGATCGACGGGCACGAGCACCTCGCCGTCGTGCGCGGCGCCGTCAATCCGACGACGCCGACGATGGTGCGCGTTCACTCCGAGTGCCTCACGGGCGACGTTCTTCACTCGCTCCGCTGCGACTGCCACGACCAGCTTAACGCCGCGTTGGATATGATCGGCAAAGAGGAATCGGGCATCCTGCTCTACATGCGGCAGGAGGGGCGCGGCATCGGGCTGGCGAATAAGATACGCGCCTACGAACTGCAGGAGCACGGACGCGACACGGTCGAGGCGAACGAGGAGCTCGGTTTTCGGTCGGATCTTCGCGACTACGGCATCGGCGCGCAAATCCTGCTCGATCTCGGCGCCAAGAAGCTCCGTCTGCTTACGAATAATCCGAAGAAGATCGTCGGGCTGGAGGGCTACGGTTTGGAGATCGTCGAGCGCCTGCCGTTGGAGATTGCGCCGAACCGCGTGAACCTCCGCTACCTCACAACCAAACGCGACAAGCTCGGACACCTGATATTACAGGACGAAAAGAAAGACGCGAAGTGACGAATCTATAAATACGAGCGCGTAAAAAAAAGGAGCCGAACGGCTCCTTTTTTATGACTCTCGCAACGCCCGCGTCAGTATTGGCATTTCCTCGCCTCGTCCGCGAACGCCCGCACCAGCTCGGGGTCGGCGTCGAAGAAGTGGTCGGAGGGGCAAAGGATGTATCCGCCGCCTTCGCCCGCCGCCTCAAAACATCGGCGCACTTCTTTGCGCGTCTCCTCGGGCGAGCAATCCTTGAAGAAGTGGAACTGATCGAAGCCGCCGATCATACACACGCGGTCGCCGACGATCTTCTTCGCTTCGGCGAGATCGGCGTCGCCGCCCATATCGCGCGGCGTGAACGTCTCCATCGCGTCGGGGTTCATATCGGCGATCATCTCGTAGATGGGCGTCATGCCGCCGCACGTGTGATAGACCACCTTCTGCCCCGCGTCGTGCGCGATCTCGTTGATCTTCGCGTCGTAGGGCGCGACGAAGTTCTCGAAAATATCCGGCGAGATGACCGTGCTCGAGGCGTCGCCGCCGCCCCCTTCGAGGAGGTCGTACTTCGCGCCCTTGCACGATTCAAGAAACGTCTTCTTCTGCTCGAAGAGAATCTTTAAAAACTCGTGCACCCAATCGGGATCCTCGAACGTCGCCATTATCAGTTGCTCGATGCCGAAGAGCACCGCCGCGTCCTGCCAACAACCCGATTGCCCGTACACGTCGAAGAAGGAGATCAGCCCTCGAACCATACCGCGGTCGCCGTAACGCTCCGCCTCCTTGTTGACCGCCTCGACGTCGCACTTCTTGTGGACGCCGTACTTCGCGATAATTTCGATGTCCGATTTCTCCTTGATGAGGCGCTCGGAAACCCAGCTCGTGTACTCGTTCGACTGCAAGTTCATCGTGAGCGTCTTCTCCGGCGTGACGAACGAATAGCGGACGGTGGGGTATTGTTGTCCCGGAACGTCCTCCGCCTTCACGCGCCACTCGTCGGTCGAGATGCGACGCGCCTCGAGATAGCCGGGTTCGTGCTCGGGATCGTAGTACTCGCCTTTAGACTCGTCGGGCTTATACGCTTGAAACCAGCTGATCGGATCCATGCCCATCTCGTCGAAGAACTCGTCGTTCGACATGCCGTTCATATACTTGTCCATGAAAAACGGCTGCAGGTGGTGCGTGGTGACGGGCAACCGATCGGGGGTCTCGCGATTAAGCGCTTTGAGAAATCGTTCTTTCGACGTCATGCTACTCCTCGTATTCGGGGATGCGGTTGATGTTCGGATCGGTGAAGTGGTCGGACTCGTCGTCGCTCGAGGACGAGAACTCGGAGACGATCGCTCCCTCGTCGCCCGCTTGGAACCAGTGGAGGGTGTTCGGCGGAAGCGTAAACTGCTCGCCGGGCTGAAGCGCGACTTCATGCCACACGGTCATATGCTCGCGATACTTTTCGGGTACGACGGCTTTGGGATTCGGCGTTGGATCGCCTTCGAGGTAGAGATAGACCACGCCTTTGCGGCAGCGGAACGTCTCCTGTTTGCCGGGGTTATTCCCGCCGCGCGGCGGATGCCGGTGCTCCGGGCAGATCTGGCGCGGCAACAAGACGAGTTCCTTCGCGCAGTAGCGGTCGTTGTTCTCGTACACCACCACTTCCAAGCCGATGTTCTCGATATCCTCCAGCCCGAAGTCGGCGATCTCGATATTCGCCTTCTCCTCGTCGGTCAGCGCGATACCCGCGTCCGCGAGTATCTTCGCCGTCTTGTCGCGTAGCGCGTTTGCTTCTTCGATTTTCATAGCCGCTCCAATGCTTAAAGCTTAAAAAGTTACCCCGCCAACTAAAATGACGTTCGCGTACGGCGTGGCCTCTCCCGTTCGGATATAAAACACATTCTCTTCCTCTTCGCCGATCCTCTTGAACTCCTCGTGCGTCACCTCGGATATCGGCGTGTCGCCGAGCGCCTCGTCGATCTCGACGCGGATTTCGGGGCTCGTCTCGCGCGTCTCTTTGGCGACGATCGCCGCCTCGACGGCGGTCTCCTCGAGCACGGCGCGGAGGACGTCCGCGAAGCGCGGCAGATTCTCGACGACCGCGAGATCGACGAGAATCTTTCCGAACGGTACGGGCAAGCCCGCGTCGCCGATCACGATTTTATCGAGATGGCCCGACGCGGCGATCAACCGCGCCAACTCGGCGTTGAGTACGCCTCTCTTCTTCATCGAAATATCCTTTAGTTACCCTATTAACTATTAAACGGTTATCTATTCGCCGTTCATCAACGCGTCAATCTCCTCGCGCCGAGGCACGGAAGGTTGCGCGCCCAATTTCGTCACCGATCGCGCCGCCGCCGCCGCCGCGAACCGCGTCGCCTCGCGGAGGTTCTTCCCCTCGGTGAGCGCGGTCGCGAGGGCGCCGTTAAAAACGTCGCCGGCCGCGGTCGTGTCCGCCGCTTCCACGCGAAAACTCGGTATCGTTTCGTTCCCGTCGGTGTTCGCCAGAAAGGCGCCCTTTGCGCCCATCGTAATCGCGACGTTCTCCACGCCCTTCGCCATAAGCGCTTGGGCGGCGCGCGCGGCGTGCTCCTCGTTCTCGACGACCACGCCCGTCAGCGTTTCCACCTCGGTCTCGTTCGGCGTTATTAAATAAAGCTTGGCGAGTATCTCGTCCGGTATCGGCGCGGCGGGGGCGGGATTGAGAATAGCGCGGGTCTTCTCGCCCTTGAGCGCCAACGCTTCCGCGAAGGCGTCGAGCGGCGTCTCAAGCTGAGCCAGCAACACGTCCGCCGATTCGAGCGCGGGTTTCGCGCGTCGGATCTCCTCGGCGGTCAGCGCCATGTTCGCGCCCGAGGCGACGCCGATAGCGTTCTCGCCCGTCTCCTCGACGAAGATGAGCGCGACGCCCGAGGCGAGGTTCTTATCTTTAAATATATAGGAGACGTCCACGCCGTCTTTCTTGTAGCCCTCGACGGACCGTTCGCCGAAAAGGTCGTCGCCGACCTTCGAGACGAAGACGACCTTACCGCCCGCGCGCGCGGCCGCGACGGCTTGGTTGGCGCCCTTGCCGCCCGCCGCCATCGCGAACTCGCCGCCGAGGATCGTCTCGCCGGGTCGCGGGATGCGCTTCATCCGCAAAATCATATCCGTATTGGAGCTGCCAAGAACGACTATCGACATATCACTTCTCTTTGGATTGAACGACGCGCCGACGATAGCAGTTCCGCATATCGCACACGGCGCATTGGTAGTCTTGCCGCTTCACGTTTTCTCCGACGCCGATCACGCCGCTGACGCTTTTAATCGGACGCATCAGCGACGTTGCCGTGAGCGTTATACCGAGGAACGCCTCGGGAAGGAACGAGAAGAGCTTGCTTTGTTCGGCGACCGACCAGTTACAGTAGCCGGGGCTGTAACGATTGGTGACGTTCCACCCGCGCGGCTCGACGATCCTCTCCAATTCCGCCTCGAGTTTGTCGGCGACCGCCTCGACCGCCGCCGAGGCGTACGCGTCGATCACGTAACCTTTGAGCATATCGTCTCCGCTCATCAGCTCCTTCGAGATCTTCTCGAGTCCGTCGCCCGCCGTCGCGGCGAAAAGCGCGAGCCCCTCGGCCCTACGCAACCGCGCCGTGATGATCGGTTGCGAATCGAAGACGACGTCGTCGATTTGGATGCTTCCTTTTTGGATGTCGATCCGATCCGGCTCGACGACGACGAATCCGCCGCGAAGCTCGACGTTGGATTTCGCCAGCTCGGCGGCTTCCTCCGCCAAGTCGCAAAGATACCCGCGCTCGTTCCCCTCCTCGCACGTGTATCCCATCTCCTCGACGACGTCGTCGCGCGTTAGATTAAGGTCGGCGAGTTCGTATCGGAATTCCTTGGCGCCGAAGACCGCCTCTCGTCCGCTCGCTTCCATATCCGCTACGCCGCGCATTCCGAGTTAAGATACTCGAGGGCGCCTTGCGGATCGGGCGAGTAGAAATCCGCCTCGATCTTCTTGGCGAAATCCGCCGTAAGCGGCGCGCCGCCGACGATCGTCTTCGTCTCGGGGCTCGTCTCTCGGATCTTCTTGACGACCGCCTCCATGTTGACCATCGTCGTGGTGAGCAGGGCGCTCATGCACACCGCCTCCGGCTTGTGCTCGGCGACCGCCTCGGCGAACTTATCCGCGGAGACGTCGATGCCGAGATCGACGACTTCCCAGCCGCCGCCTTGCAGGATCATCGAGAGGATGTTCTTGCCGATGTCGTGGAGATCGCCCGCCACCGTGCCCGCGACAATCTTTCCTTTATACTCGACTTCCTTCGAGAGGAAGAACGGCTCGATATGCTTCATGCCCGCCTTCATCGCCTTCGCCGCGATGAGCACGTCCGGCACGAAGACCTCGTTGTTCTTGAACTTGACGCCGATCTTCATCATCCCGACGACCAAGCCCTCGTTCAGAATCCGTTGCGGTTTTATTCCCTCTTCCACCGCTCGCTTCGTAAGCTCGTCGGCGCCGTCCTCGCCTTTTAGCGCCGGCGGGAAGGGCGCGGCTTTGTTGACTTTACCTTTCTCGACGACGTGCGCGATACGTTCTAATAACTCGCTCATAACGATTCCTTGCTATAGATTAACGGTTTGCGATCAACTCGCGTCAACCAACTAATTTACGAATCCGGCGGGATAAATTAAACCGCGCCCGTCAGCGCGGATCAATATGGACGGTTACGATCGCGTCCGCGCCGAAGCGTTTCTCCAATCGCCGCTCGAGGTCTTTCACGATTTCGTGCGCCGCTTCGACGGATTGCGCGCCGTCCACTTCGACGTGCATTTCGATCGCCGCATAGCCGCCGATTTTCCGAGTGCGGATTTTGTGCGGACGGTCGGCGCCGTCCACGTCCGAAACGATCCGTTCTATATCCCGCTTCGCCTCCTTGCCGAGCGAGGCCTCGAGGAGCTCGTCGGTGTTGCGGCGGAGAATCCGATACGCGGTTTGTCCGACGAGACCCGCGACAAATAAGGCGGATACGGGATCGAGGATCGCCCATTCCTCTCCGAACAGCATCGCGCCGCCGACGCCGACCGCCGCGGCGATGGACGAGAGGGCGTCCGAACGGTGGTGCCACGCGTTGGCGACGATCGCGTCGCTCTTGTGGCGCTCGCCCACGACGATCTGATACCGATAGATCGCCTCCTTGACGGCGATGGAAACCAGCGCGGCGGCGAGAGCGAGTCCCCCCGGAACGTCGAGCGCCTCGCTAAAGAAAAACTTACGATAGAGCTGCCAACCGCTCTGCGCCGCGACGCCGACGGCGACGAAGACGAGCGATAATCCGACGAAAAACCCCGCCGCGGTTTCGAATTTCCCGTGACCGTAGTTGTGCCCCTCGTCGGAGGGTTTCTTGACGTAGCGGAAGCCAAGCAGCACGGCGGCGTCGGTGGCGAGGTCGGAGATCGAGTGCGCGCCGTCGGCGATCATCGCCGTCGAGTTGGCGATAACGCCCGCGGCAATCTTAACGCCCGAGAGCGCCACGTTCACCGCCGCGCCCACCCACGTCACTTTCACCGCTTGCGCGGTTCGTTCGGATTTGTTT
>WJMR01000128.1 GCA_014727845.1 Ignavibacteriales bacterium | reverse complement strand
GGTGCCGAACATCGACCGCGCGGTGCTTTCGGCCCACACCCACAACGACTTAGGGCTCGCCGTCGCCAACGCGCTGGCGGCGGTCGGCGCCGGCGTCCGGCAGGTCGAGTGCACCGTCAACGGCATCGGCGAACGCGCGGGCAACGCGTCGCTCGAAGAAATTGTGATGGCGCTGAAAGTCCGCAAAGACGCGCTCCCCTACGAGACGACGATCGACACGCGAGAAATCTACAACACCAGCAAGATGGTATCGGGGTTCACGGGCGTCGTTATCCAACCGAACAAGGCGATCGTCGGCGAGAACGCGTTCGCGCACGAGAGCGGCATCCACCAGGACGGGATGCTGAAGAATCGCAACACCTACGAGATTATGACGCCCGAGGACGTCGGCGTTCCGAAAACGCGAATCGTTCTCGGCAGGCACTCGGGTAGGAGCGGACTGAAGACGCGGCTCGTCGAGCTCGGCTACACGCTGACCGAGGAGGAGATCCAACACATCTACGAACGCTTCACCGATCTCGCGGATAAGAAAAAAGAAGTCTTCGACGACGATCTGCGCGCGCTGATGGGCGACGAGGTGTTGAAGAAGCAAGACCTCTATCACCTCGACTATCTGCACGTGTACACGGGCAACAGCGCCATCCCCACCGCCACGGTTCGTCTTTCGATCAACGGCGACGCGATCGAGGAATCCGCGACGGGCGACGGTCCCGTGGACGCGGTGTTCAACGCGGTCGATCGCGCGACGAAATCCAAACGGCGCGTCGAGTCTTACCAAGTCCGCTCGGTTACGTCGGGCAGACAGTCGCAGGGCGAGGCGCTCCTTCGACTACGTGTCGGCGAGAAGGTGTATCACGGTAGAGGCGTATCGACCGATATTGTCGAGGCGAGCGCGAAATCCTACGTGCAGGCGATCAACAATCAAGCGCGCGACGAACGGCGCGACGACGAATAGCGACGAACATACGGAACCGAATAATGGGCAAAACGATAACCGAAAAGATATTCGCCAAATCGTCCGGCAACCCCGACGCCGCTCCCGGCGAGAACGTTTGGCTGAACGTGGACACGCTAATGACGCACGACGTCTGCGGACCTCCGACAATCCAAATTTGGAAGCGCGAGTTCGGCGAGAAGGCGAAGATATGGGATAAGGAGAAACTCGTCATCTTCCCGGATCACTACATTTTCACGGCGGATAAGTACGCCAACCGAAACGTCGAGGCGCTTCGTCAATTCGCGAAGGAGCACGACTTTAAAAACTTCTACGACGTCGGGACGCCGCGCTACAAGGGCGTTTGCCACATCGCGCTCGCCGAAGAGGGCTACAACCGTCCGGGCACGGTTCTCTTCGGAACGGATTCGCACACGTGCACGTCGGGCGCGTTCGGGATGTTCTCGACGGGCGTCGGCAACACCGACGCGGCGTTCATTCTCGGGACGGGTAAGATATGGGAGCGCGTGCCCGAGTCGATGAAGTTCACGTTCGACGGCGAGCTTCCGCCCTACCTCACCGCGAAGGATTTGATCCTCCACATTCTCGGCGAGATCACCACCGACGGCGCCACCTATCGCGCGATGGAGTTCGACGGCGATGGCGTGTTCTCGTTGGATATGTACGAGCGGATGACGCTCACCAATATGGCGATCGAGGCGGGCGGGATGAGCGGAATCATCGCGGCGGATAAGGTCGCCGAGGATTACGTGAAGTCGCGCACCGACAAGCCGTATGAAATTTTCCGTAGCGACGACGACGCCGTCTATCATAGCAAGTATCGATTCGACGCCTCCGCAATCGAGCCGACGGTCGCCAAGCCGCATAGTCCGGACAACCGCGACACGGCGCGCAACGTGGCGGGGACGCGGCTAACAAAGTGCTACATCGGTTCGTGCACGGGCGGTAAGATCACCGACTTCCGATTCGCCGCGAAAATACTGAGCGGAAACAAGGTCGCCGTTCCGACGTTCGTTGTGCCCGCCTCGACGGAGGTGGCGCGCGCGCTCGAGGAGGAGACGCTCGGCGGGAAGACGTTGAGGCAAATCTTCACGGACGCGGGGTGCGAGATCGCGCAATCTTCCTGCGCCGCATGCCTCGGGGGGCCGTCGGACACCGTCGGGCGCGCGGTCGATCGCGACGTCGTTATCTCGACGACCAACCGGAACTTCCCGGGGCGGATGGGGAGCAAGCAATCCGAAGTGTACCTCGCCTCGCCCTTAACCGTCGCGGCGTCCGCCGTGAAGGGCGTAATCGCCGACCCGAGAGATTTTATCAACTAAACGCAAGGCGTCGATTTTATGGAGAAGCAAATAGTCGGGAAAGCGTTTGTGCTCGGCGACAACGTCGATACGGACCAAATCATTCCCGCCGAACATCTGGTCTATGATATGAGCGACGAAAAGGAGGCGCGTCTCTACGGCAAGTACGCCCTCTCGAGCGTTCCCCTCGAAGTGTCGGGTTTACCGCAAGGCGGCGTTCCGTTCGTGGCGCAGGGCGAGTACGCGAGCGAGTTCCCGATAATCGTGGCGGGCGGCAACTTCGGTTGCGGCTCTTCGCGCGAGCACGCGCCCTACGCGCTTATGAAAGCGGGCGTCAAGGCGGTCGTCGCCGAATCGTACGCGAGAATATTCTATCGCAACGCTGTGGACGGCGGTTTCGTCGCGCCGATCGAGGCGAAAGAGAAGATCAACGACGGCGTGAAGACGGGCGACGAGTTGCTCGTCGATCTCGAAAAGAACGTCGTCGAGAACAAGACGAGCGGCGCACGGTGGGAGCTCCGACCGCTCGGCGACGCCCTACCGATAATCGAGGCGGGCGGCGTCTTCGAATACGCTCGCGCGTCGGGCATGATCTAAGCGGCGCATTCCACAACAAAAGGAACGAGGACAACGTGAACGACCATACGCTTGAAATATTCGACACCACACTTCGCGACGGCACACAAGGCGTCGGCATCAACGTCTCGATAAGAGACAAGATTATGATTACGCAGAAGCTGGACGAGTTCGGCGTCGATATTATAGAAGGCGGCTGGCCCGGCAGCAATCCGAAAGACGAGGAATATTTCCGGGAAGCGCGTTCGCTGAATCTCTCGCACGCCGTCGTCTGCGCGTTCGGCTCGACCGCTCGGAAACTCGACGCCGTCGCCGAGGATAAAAATCTCAAAATGTTGCTTGCCGCGGAAACCGAAGCGATCTCCATCTTCGGCAAGACGTGGCGTTTTCACTCCGAGAAAAGTCTCGGCTTATCCGACGAGGAGAACGAAGAGCTAATCTATCGCTCGGTCGAGTTTCTGAAAAGCCGCGGCAGACGCGTGATTTTCGACGCCGAACATTTCTACGACGGTTATAAGG
>WJMR01000127.1 GCA_014727845.1 Ignavibacteriales bacterium | reverse complement strand
CTATCGAGCCGAGTCGCGCTTGTCGCAGAACGGTAAGGTGAAATAGAACCGGCTGCCCATCCCCTCCTCGCTCTCGGCGTCGATCTTGCCGCCGTTGAGTTCGACGAAATCGCGGCACAACGCCAACCCGAGCCCGGTGCCTTTTTCATTCTCCGTGCCGTAGGTGGAGACGGTGCGCTCGACGTCGAACAGGTTGCGGCGGTCGGCTTCGGCTATTCCGACGCCGCTGTCGATCACCTCGATAATCGCGCCGCCGGGGGATTTCCGCGCGCACACCCTCACCTCGCCCCCTCGCGGCGTAAACTTAACGGCGTTGGTTAAGAGATTGCGCACGACCGTCTCGAACATGTTGAGATCGACTTTGACGCGGAGATCTTCGACGCAATTCGTCTCCAAGGCGACGCCTTTCGCCTCGGCGTTGCGCCGGATAACGCGCGCGGCGCGCTCGATCGTCTCGGCGACTTCGACGCATTCGGGTTCGACGACGAGGGCGCCTCGTTGCGCTCGGCTCCACTGCAGCAGGTTCTCGAGTAGGTCGTTCGCCGTCCTCGCCGCGCCGCGCAACTCTTCGACGCGCCGTTTCGTCTCCTCTCGCGTGTAGGTGTCGAAGAAGCGCGACAACACTTCCGCGATGCCGATGATGGCGTTAAAGGGGTTGCGTAAATCGTGGGCGATGATCGAGAAGAGTTTGTCCTTCGTCGCCACCTCGTCGCGTAGTCTGGTTTCGGAGCGCGCCAGTCGGTCGTTGAGCGCGCGCAATTCGGCGGCCGATTCCTCCAGCCGCTCCTTGCTCCGCGTGAGTTCGGCGAGTCGGCGCTCGGCGTTCCGCTCGGCGGCTTTGCGTCGGGAGACGTCCAAGACGATGCCGACGCCAAGCTCGGTCTTTCCGTCCGCGTCCTTAATGGCGGCAACGTGCAGTTCGCCCTCGAAGATTTCGCCGCCTTTCCGAAGATAGCGCTTTTCCATACCCGCGAAGGGTTCGCGATCTTGGAAGCCCTCGATCATACCTCGCATTTTGTTCCGATCTTCCGGCGGCGACACTTCCGCCGCGTGCATCCCGATCAGCTCTTCGGGCGGGTAGCCGAGCATATCGGCGAGGCGCTTGTTGACCGCGCGGAACACGCCGTCCAACCCGATCACCTCGATGCCGACGGCGGCGCTGTCGAAGACCGCCTTAAACTTCGCTTCGCTTTTTTCGAGGAGCTCGTAGGCGCGCTGCTTTTCTTGGATTTCTCGAAGCGCGCGGCGATGCAAGTCGCGATACGCCGAGATGCGTTGCGCCTCGTCGGTGACGTCCTGAACAGAGAAGACGGCGAGCTTGGTTCGCTCCGGTCCGATCGTCGCCAAGGCGACGTAGGTGTGTTGCGAGCGGTCTTGTCCGTCGAAAGTTTTTGAGGGAATGAGCGCGCCGTGGAGCTGGGCGGAAAAGAGGATTGGCGGACCGCCCTCGAAGAGTTGTCGGATGCGTCGCGAGTAGCGATCGTTTTTAAGATGGGGATAGATCTCGTCGAGCCGTTCGCCGAGGATTTCCGCGCGGAACTTGCCCGTCATATCCTCGATTGCGCGGTTCCAGAATCGTATCCGGAACTCCTCGTCAACGAAGAACATACCGAGCGGAACGAAATCGAAAACTTCGAGCGAACTTGTTGCGTCTTCTTGGCTCATCGCCTACGTGATTTTATCGACGGCTTCTTTCAGTTTCTCGAAAGAGCTTAATTCGAAGAGCGCGAGAATCTCGCCGTTGACTTGCAGATCGACAATGTCGAAGTGGGCGGTAGCCAACAGCACGACGGGATTGTCGGAATGCGTGTTTGAGAGGATGAGGTTCTCGAACGTGTCTTCCTGATACGCGGGCAACGAGAAGGTGAAGTGTTGTTCGAGATGATTGCCGAGCGATCCCATCACGCCGTTGAGGACGATGTTGCCGACTTCGAGCAGGGTGCCGACGCGCACGGAATCCAAGCCGGGTCCTTCCTCGCTTTCGCCCGTCAGGGCGGCGACGAGGTTGTTGGCGCTCTTCGGCGGAAAGACGATCTCCGCGTTGCCCTTGAAGGCGCCGTCGAATTGGAGCTTGACGGCGGAGAGCGCTTGGTCTTTCAGCTCCGTCCACAGCTCGATTGTGTGGCGTTCGGCGTATCGGAAGACCGAGATTCGCGGCACGTGCAGTTTGATCGGATGGTTGATCATCTGATCGAGCAGTGAAACGGATCCGCCGACGCCGATGTTGATCAACTCCTTCAGCGCGTCGGTCTGACGTTCGTTGAGGAGCCGCATCTACGCCTCCGAGCCGTCGAGCGCCGCCTTAATGGTCTCGACCAACTTATTGGGATCGGGCGGTTTGTTGAGGAAGGCGAACGCGCCGAGTTCCTCGACGGTCTGGCGCGTGTTGCGCTGGATATCCGCCGAGACGACCACGACGGGCGCCTCGTTCTCCATACGCTTTAGCTCCTTAAGCACGGCGACGCCGTCCACGTCGGGCATCAGCAAATCCAACACGATCGCGTCGGGCGCGCTCTTCTTATAGAGTTCCATGCCCTCGCGGCCGTTCACCGCCTCGACGACGTCGAAATCCCCTTGCTTGAGAATCTCGCGAATGAGCTTCCGCGCGAAGCTCGAATCGTCGATAACTAATATTTCCGCCATAGCTACCTTATCGGT
>WJMR01000126.1 GCA_014727845.1 Ignavibacteriales bacterium | reverse complement strand
GTCTCGATCCTGATAGGATCCCGAGCCGCCGCCCGCGGAGGTGTGGATCGGACGGAAGACGCTATCCCGCGAGATGCCGCGATAGACGCGATACACCGTCGCCGGGTCGGCGTCGTCGTACGGCTCCCAATTAATCTGGATGTTGTCGCCGCCGCCGTTTACCTCGACGACCTTCGGCGGCAACGGCGCCTTGAGGGCGGGATCGTACGGCAACGCATAGTCGGACTGGTAATTGGCGATGGCGCGATCCCAGAGTTGCAGGAGGGAATCGACGCTTGAAAGCACGAGCGCGTTCTTCTGGGCGTTGTCGATCACGCCGTTTTTATAATCTAACCCCGCGCTGATGGTCGTCTCCCAATCCAACCCCGCCGCGCCTTCGGCTACGACGATGGTAATCGAGTCGCCCGGCGCCAACGTCCACGGTCCGTAGCCCGTTACGGCGGATTGCCCGCCCGCGTCGCCCAAGCTCGGGTCGTTCGTTTGGTCGGTAAAATCGCCGTCGGAGTCGATCTTGAGAGCGTGACGCGTGTAGCCGGAAGTTACCTGCGCGTATTCTTTCTCCGTTTTCGGAATATCGACGTGCGAGTTGCCTTGCGTGAGCGCGCCGTCGGAGTTATAGTGCGTTTGGGTGATCGGTTGTTGGATGTCGTCGGTTTGGTCGTCCGGCGCCTTGTCGGCGTGGATGGTGACGATGCCGGGCATCTTCGCGGCGCCGAGTCTGCCGTTCGTGTCCGCTTCGGAAGTGTAGGAGGAGGCGCCGGTCATAATCGGCGCGCCGATGTTGTCGTAATTCGGGAACCAATCCGGCGCTTGGGCGTTGCCCCAATAGCCATGCCACGCAAACGTGGTGCGATATTGTTCGTTGGCGACGTCGATACCCGCCAAATCGGGGGCGTTGGGAACGGAATAATCCGCCAAGCGGAAGTCGTTCATCGTGTTGTAGCCCCAGCCGGCGTCGTTGCCGATAACGTAGCGAATCTCCTTACACACCGCCCACCGATAGTGGAAGCCGACGACCACGTCTTCGAGCGTTTTGCCTTGCAGCTCTATTTCGTCGTCGTAGTCGGTGTTACCCGTGTTAATGAAGGTGTATTCGCGGATGTGATAGTCGTCGTGATCGGGATGTTGCCAAGCGCGGATCTTCTGCTTAATCGTCAAACCGATGATGGTGTTCACTTCGTTGACGATCATCCGATCGCAATCCAAATCGGGATCGACTTCGTCGTTTTCGACGTATTCGAGATACGTTACTTGCCCGTCCACGAACGCCTGAGGCGGCTCGTATTTACTCACGGTCTTGAAGACGGTCGCGAACACCTCGCCCGCGCCGTTAACTCGAGGACCGACGTGCGCGCCCTTGTAGGGGCTCAGGGCGTCGAAGTTCTTGGCGATAACCCACATTGCGCGCGCGGCTTGCATATCCTGATACGGATAGATGGCGGGCCAGCGCCAGCCGTCCTGCTGTCCGAGGTTCCTCGCGACTTCCCACACGCACCCTTCGGCGGCGTAGAAGTTATGGAAGTCGCCGATGGACATCTGCTTAAAGCCCGTAACGCCCTGCGCGTAAACCGTCGAGAACGCGGTCACGGCAATCGCGGCGATAATTAATTTAATTTTGGAGCTTTTCATCGTTAATCCTATAACTATACGAACAAACTTGTTAGTTACCTATAACTCGACGGTTAACTTGATTCCGTAGTAGATATCACGCGGATTAAGGAACGTGAAATACTCGTGGTTCGGCATATTGATGTACGACTTGTTCTTCTCCCACTCGTCTTTTTGCGCTTGGGGAGCGTTGTCGTCCCACGGGATGTACGCGCCTTCGATGCGATAATCGCCCGGCTCGTCGTCGCCGTAAACATAGCCGCCGTTGCCGTTCTCGTCCGCCCAGTTGTTATAGGTCGGCTCGCCGCCCGGGAAGTCCTCGAACGTTTCCTCGGGAAGGTGAAGCGACGACATATAGGCGATCCAGTCGTTGCCGTCGTTGGCGCCGTAGTAGGGACCCGCCATCCGTTTAATGTTCAGCGCGTTGGAGATATCCACCAAGAACTGAACGCGGATGAAGTCGAAATCGAAGTTTTTGCTGACGCGGAGGTCGAGGTTGTAGAAGTCTTTCCACTGCGTGTTGTAGCGCACGCCGGGGATGCTACCCAATCCCGTCCACGTAAGATATTGCCCCGCCGAGTAGGAGCCGAGGAGCGTCAGGCGCCACTCGCCCAACGGATAGATTCCCGCAAATTCCGGACCGATCTCGCGCGGCGAGAAGAAATCGACGTTCGCGCGGGCATAGGGTCGAGGCACGGGTTTCGTGACGTAGTTGTCGTCCTCGAACGCCTCGTATTCCCGTTGCTCGGAATTTTGGTTCGTATAGCGGCGATAGCCGAACCGACCCCACTGCGAAACCATATAAGTATAGTTAACGAAGCCCTGAACCCAGTCGCCGCGATTCTTCGAGAGTGAAAGCTCGAAACCGCGAATATCCTCGTAGGAGTTCGGCTCGTAAGTCGAATAGTTCACCGAGCCGGTCCGATTCACGTAGGTGACCGTAAGCGGCTGATCGGAAACGTCTTTATAGTAACCCGCCACGCGAACTAAGAACATATCGAACAAGTTGTGCTCGTAGCCCATCTCGTAGGCGACCGTTCGCGGCAACGGGTTGTTCGGGGAGGAAATCCGAACGACGCGTTCGTTGCTGTTGTAGTAGCGCACGTTAAAGAGCGTGTAGGGGTTCGGGGTGGAGTAGAAATGCCCGTAGTTGAAATAGAGCTTGCTATTGACCGTGATCGGGAACGAGATGCCGAGACGCGGGCTCAGGTTGATGACTCGCTCGGTCGGCTCTTTTTCGAGATAATTGTCGAGATTTTCGGCTTTGCCGCTCTCGAACGCCGAGGTGTAAGTGTCGTACACGTACCACTCGCCGCCGGCGTGGGAGTAGTCCATCCGCAAACCGACGTTGGCGATCATACCCTCGTATTCGAACTTATCCTGAATGTAGAGCGCGCCGCGCGTCGGGTTGGTT
>WJMR01000015.1 GCA_014727845.1 Ignavibacteriales bacterium | reverse complement strand
TCTTCCTTCGTTTTATCCCGTATCGTCAACGCGTCGAGCTCGCGCCTCGTCGCGGCTTTGCGTTTTGCGAAAGCGCGAAGTTCTTCGACGGCGCTCGACGGCGCCAACTCGACGCGCCGCCCCGTCTGGATTTGCTCGATCAGCGCGTTCCGCATTCCGCCGCCGCGACGCCAAAGCGTGTTGAGGAGCGTCGCCGCCGTCTCGGCGCGTTTGCGCGCGCCAGCAAAACCGCTCGCCAATTTACGAAACTCGTCGAGCCGATCGGCGAACGCGATCTCGATCCGACGCGGGGAGGAGACGCTCGCCGAACCGAGGTCGATCTCGACGGTCGGGCGATCGCCGAGATAGCGCCACCCGGGCGAGTCGCCGAGCGGACGGAGCGGAATCTCGACGCCGTCGGCGACGACCGACGCGGGCGCGGGCGCGAGGGGCAGGAGAAGCGAGACGCGACGTCGCTTCGGCATGCGCTTATAGGTCCCTTCCGTCGCTCCTATCTCGAGGACCATGGCGCGCGCGCGCGAAGTTTGGCGGACGAGCGTGCGCGCCGACGCGCCTTTCAGGTAGTCGTCCGTGACGCCGTCGTCTTCGTAGAGCGTCGTCTCCCCCGTCGCGCCCGGGAAAACGACGAACGCGATCTCGGGATAACCCGCGCCGTCCGCGGGCGTCGTGGGATCGACCGTCGGAATAATAGCGCCCCGCCTCACGTATATCGGAATCTCGTCGAGCGCGTATCGTCGCGTGCGTTTGCCGCCCCCTTCGATCTCTTCGAGCGTCTCCCAATCGTACCACGCGCCTTCGGGCAACCAAACGGAGCGCGCGGTCGTGTCGGGGTCCTCCGAGGGAGCGACGACGGGCGCGACAATCATATCGTCGCCGAAGCGGTAGTGGTCGTCGGCGCGGTACGCGTTCGGATCGTCCGGGCTGTCGTAGTACCGGGGTCGGACGAGCGAGACGCCCGTCTCGTGCGCGGTTCGAGCGGCGTTGTAAACGTAGGGGAGGAGCGAGCGCCGCAACTCGATCGCCTTCTCCATCGCCGAGCGCCACGGCTCGGGAAAGCGGAAGGGGCGCCGCTCGGCGTCGAAGCGCTTGGTGGAATGGAGTCGGAAGACGGGACTCATCGCGCCGAACTGCGCCCACCGTGTCATCAGCTCGGGATCGACGACGGCGGGGTAGTGTCCGCCGATATCGTGACTCCAGTAGCCGTAAAGCACGTTTGAGGCCGCGTGGGTAAAGCGAATCTGAAACGCGAGCGATTCCCACGTCCCCTTCGCGTCGCCGCTGAAACCGATCTGGTAACGATGGTTGCCGAGTCCGCCCCACCGATGCAGGATGAGCGGGCGCTTGCCGCCCTGCGCGTTGTCGCGAAAGTGGAGGTGGTTCAGCGCGAACGTCGGATTAAGTCCCTCGATCGACGTCGTCTTCCACTGCTGCCAATCGAGCCACCAGAAATCGACGCCCTCCTTCTCCCGCGTTCGGTGGAGTAGCTCGAAGTACGGCTTCGCGAAATTCGGATCCTCGACGGCGAAGGGGACGTACTTACCGCTCTTCGGGTTGACGCCGACGGCGCGGGCGAACTCCTCGTACATTTCCTCGTGCGGTTGCATGCCCGAGGCGGGGTGGAGGTTCATCGCCGTCCGGACGCCTCGTCGTTTCGCCTCGTCGAAGAAGCGCTCGGGATCGGGAAAGAGGCGACGATTCCAGGTGTAGCCCGTCCACCCTTTGGGTAGTCCCGCTTGGTCGCGTTTGTGGACGTCCCACGGAATCTTATCGACGTCGTGCGTCTCGTGCCAGTCCATATCGAGGATGAAGACGTCGAGGGGCAAGCCGCGTCGCTCGAACTCGTCGATCGTCGCCAGCGCCTCGCGGTCGGTATATGCCCAGTAGCGCGAGTACCACAAACCGAAGGCGTAGCGCGGCGGAATAGGGACGCGCCCGGAGACGGCGGCGAACTCCGCGAGCGCGCGTTTGTAGTCGCGCCCGTAACCGAAGAAGTAGAGGTCGGTCGCTACGTTCTCGCGGGGGAGGAAACCCGAGAAGTCGTTCGTAAAGAGGGGTCGCGCGGAATCGTTCACGACCGTCCACCCGTCCTTCGAGAGGATCCCCGGCTCCAACTCGGCGGCGCCGTCGATCGAGTCGAGGGTGCGGCGCGTGCCGCCGAGGTTCCCCTTGTCTTTCTTTCCCGGCTTCCACGTAAACTCGGGAGAGCCGCTTCGGGAGCGGATTTCGAGCGAACGGGCGGAGAACGGGGCGCCGAGCTTCCATCGCAGTCGGAGCGCCTCGGTCTCGATCACAAGCGCGCCGCCGCGTTCGGCGACGGAAAACTCGACGGAGGGCGTGTCGCGATCGACGAAGGCGAGCGAGGGGCGATCCTCAAAACGGGTGTCGTCGGAATATTCGAGTCGGAGGAGACGGGGGAAGAGGACGGTGAACCGCGCGCGCCCGGAGACGACGCGGTTCCCGCTCCTCGAAAAGGCGTGGTCGGCCATACGGCGACCTTTCGAGTAAGTTGTCGGAGTTATTTCAGTAGCAGCATTTTGATCGAGCGCGTCGTCGCTTCGCTTCTGAGGAGCGCGACGTACACGCCGCTCGATAGGTTCGTCGCGTCGAAATGCGCGTGATACGTTCCCGACTCGCGCTCTCCGTCGAAGAGCGTGGCGACTTTGGCGCCGAGCGCGTCGTACACTTCCAGCGTAACGCGGGCGCGTTCGGGGAGCGCGTATTCGATCGTGGTGACGGGATTGAAGGGGTTCGGATAATTTTGCGCCAATCGGAAGTCGTTCGGCGTCGTCTCGGGCGTTCGCCGATCAGCGACGCCGACGATCCATTCGTCGTTTTCGAGGGCGATGGTCATCCCGATCATCTCGGCGGTGAGGGCGACGCTGTCGGTGGCGCCGACGCCGACGACGAATCCGGGCGTGTCGAAAAATCCGACGGGCGTAGGACGGGCGGTGTCGGAGACGTCAACGGCGAAGAGTCCGTATTGCTGGCTCGCGACGAGGGCGAAGTCGTCCTCGACGTCCACCGCGTAAGCGGCGCCTTCAAGTCGGCAGTTGCCCGCGAAATAGGGGAGGAGCGGATCGGCGACGTTGACGACGGAGAAGCCGGCGTCCCCGTCGGCGAGGAAGAGATAGCCGTCGCGGTATTCGAGATCGTTCGCCCATCCGACCGTTTCCAAATGCGAGGTTTCTCCGATGGCGCGATAATCGACTATCCTGACGCCGTTGTTTTCGGCGGCGACGTAGGCGTATCCGCCGCCGACGGCGACACGCCGACTGAAGCCGTCGATCGGCACGAACCCGATTTCGGTCGGGGCGGTCGGGTCGGAGACGTCGAGCACGAGGACGCCGGCGTCGTAGTCGGCGAGGATCGCTCGGTCCTCCGCGACGGCGACGTCCTTCGCGTCGGCGACGTTCGTAAACGCGCCAATCTCGCTTATCGCTTCGGGGTCGGCGACGGAGAGGATGCGCAAACCGCCCGCGCCGTCGGCGACGTAGAGAAGCGTGTCGTCGAGGAAAAGGGCGCCCGCCGAACCTGGCGTGTCGAGCTCGTCGAGCGTCTCGATCGCGTCGGGGTCGGCGATGGAAATCGAGACGACGCCGCTCGCGCCCGCGGCGAGATAGGCGAAGGCGCCTTCGGCGACGACGTCGTTCGCCGATCCGGAAACGGCGAGTCGAGAGCGCTCGGTCATCCGATACGAACCGGAGGGTAGCATGGCGAAGACGCCTTCGTTCTGATCGAAGACGCTCGGGTCGTCGGCGTCGGCGACGCGAACGACGGCGCGGAACGTCGGCGTGTTCGGCAACGTCCATTCATACGCGCCGGAAGCGGCGTTCAGCCCGTCGGCGATTTCCGTCCACGTCTCGCCCCCGTCGGTCGAGTAGTCGATCCGCACGGTCGTCACGTCGCCGAACGGATCCCAATCGATCGTCTTCGTCGATCCGACGCGCCAATACTCGCCTCCGGACGGGTTCATCGCCAGGATGGAGTTGACGAGGTTGAATCGGAAGGAGATCGTCTCGCCCGCCGAGGAGACGTCGTCGATGTTCAAGCCGCCGTAGGCGCCGTCCGAGAGAAAGGGAATCGGGTCGGTGGTGTGGTCGAGTTTTGTTCTGCCCTCCTCCGCCGAAAGGTTGGCTTCGTAGACCGAGCCGTTCGAGGTCGGGGCGCCGCCGGGGCGATAGACGTAGAGCTCGTCGGGCGGACCGCCCGCGTTGCCCATCCCCTCGCGTTTGCGATCCACACGATAAACGAGCAAGCCGGAGCCGGGCAAGCTCCCCTCGAAGACGCCTTGGTCTCGGCGATATTCGAGAACGAAATACTCGTCGTTGGTGCGCGTCGATCTGATCTTATAGCAATTGTTCGTTTCGCTTGTAAGCGGGTTGAGCGTGTACACGCCGCTGTCGGTAATCTCCGGGATCGATTCGATCCATCCGCCGTATTGGTATTTCATATACGCGGACATGTGTTGCGGCGGGTTGTAGTTGTGCTGCATAATATCCCACGGACCGACGGGCGTTATGCCGTTGCTCGTATAGTGGTAGAGGTCGGGCGCGCCGAGCGAGTGGAACATTTCGTGACAGAGAACGCCGACGGCGCTCGAGGCGAGACTGGATTGCAACTGGAAGTTAAAGTCGTACACGCGCGCGCCGTTGATGGTCGCCGACGCTCCAAAGAGCGCCCACCGGTGGGGCCAAAGCAAGTCGCTCCATCCCGTGGGGGAGCCGGAGACGACGAAGACGACGTTGTCCACGTCGCCGTCGTTGTTCGCGTCCACGTCCAACGACGGGGGAATTTGATCGGCGACGTCGTCAACGGCGCGTTTGAGAAGGGCGAACTCGCGATCGCCGCGTTCGTTGGCGCGATAACCGCCGGGATTCGCGGAGCTATACGGCTCGAAGTACGAGCGCGGTTGGGAGTCTTGATAGGAGACGACCATACCGTTCGAGGGGAGGGGGTAGAAGGTTGACGAGATCGTCAAATTCCCGTAGGACGCTTCTTGGAAATACCGAAGCATCGAATTGGCGCCGGACGAGGAGCCGTTGAACATCTGTTCGTAGCCGTCGATCGATTCGCCGAACTCGGTCTCGTCGGAAAAGCGGATGAAGATCACGATGTTGTTGAACGATCCGAAACGCGGCGCGTCGCCGACGTCGTCGGGCGTTTGCGCGAAGAAGGCGTCGCGTTTGGCTCGGATCTCCTCGGGCGAAAGATTAACGCCCTTCTCCACGCCCGCGCTTCTCGCCGAGCGTTCGCCGACGACCGCTTTAGTCGGGACGATCTCGCCGGCGGCGTTCTTGTCGGCGTACACGTAGTAGCCCGTCTCGGGATGCTTGACGACTGTGTAGCCCTCGGCGTCGTGAATCCAGTTGTGGAATTCGTCGCCGCTAACGTAGAGCGTCAGCGTTTTGCCGTCGGGTTGTGTTACCGTTATCGGCAAGCGGTCGATCGGGGCGGCGGCGAGCGAGAGAAGGAAGACCGTCCATACGGCGACAATCGAAATAGCGCGGCTCATTATTGTACCCATAGTATTCGTATATATAATAGATAGTTTCTCGCGGAAAAAATACGGAAAGAAACCGAAAACCAAAAAACGCGCGCGGTCGGTACGTTCGGTTTGCGTCTGGTCGCGAAAAGTCCGATCATAAAGGTTAACCATTTCAAGGAATAACTATGTCGCTCGCCCCCGTCGCGGTCTTCGCGTATAACCGTCCCGATCACCTTCGTCGCACGCTCGAGTCGCTCGCGCGGAACCCCTCGGCGCGGGAACGCACGGCGACGATTTACGCGGACGCGCCGCGCGCCGCGAAGGACGAGGAAGCCGTCGCGAAGGTGCGCGACTATCTGAAGACGGTTTCGGGATTCCGCGAGGTTCGCGTCGTCGAGCGTGAGGAGAATTTCGGATTGGCGAGGTCGATCGTGACGGGCGTCTCCGAAACGATCGAGGAGCGGGGCGAGGTAATCGTGCTCGAAGACGACATGGTCGTCTCCCCCCACTTCCTTGAATATATGGACGACGCGCTCCGCCGCTACGCCGACGACGAGCGCGTGATAAGCGCGCACGGCTACGTCTATCCCGTGAGGCGCCGTCTTCCGGAAACCTTCTTCCTCCGAGGCGCCGACTGCTGGGGCTGGGCGACGTGGCGACGCGCGTGGGCGAAGTTCGAGCCGGACGGGGAAGCCCTCCTCCGACGACTCGTCGAACGCGACCTCGTTGCGGTGTTCGACTACGACGGCGAGGCGGGCTACATGAAAATGCTGCGCCGACAGATCAACGGCGAAGTCGATTCGTGGGCGGTGCGATGGCACGCGGTCGCCGTGCTCGAAAACATGCTTACGCTCTATCCCGGAACGTCGCTCCTTCGCAATATCGGGGCGGACGGATCGGGGCGGCACGTCGGCAGGACGTCGAGGTTCGAGGCGGAGACGACGGATCGGCGGATCGAGGTCGGGACGGCGCCGGCGGAGGAGAGCGCCGAGGCGCGCGCCGCGTTTAAGGAGTACTTCCGCTCGGCGAAGCCCGGCTTGTTCGATCGACTTGCGACGGCGGCGAAGCGGGCGTTGGGTAAGTAGCCGTCGCTACCGAGTGAGGCGCGCGATAAGCTCGCGATGACGCGGGAAGTCCGCGATCAACTCCTCCCGCTCGGCGAGCTCGAAATCCTCGAACCGAAACCCCGGCGCCGTAACGCATCCGACCAACGCGAACGCCGAGGGGCTCGCCGTTTCCGCCGCAAACCAACTCCGCCGCTTGATCCACGCGAAGGGGCGCTCCCCGTTCTCGAAATCCACGCCCAACTTATGGAGACGATATTCGCCGCCGGGTTGTATTTCGTGGAGTCGTACGCCGCCGCCGTCGTAGCGGTGCCAGAGCTCGTCGGTCTTGAGGCGGTGGAACGCGGAGAAGTTTTCGCCCGCGAGGAGGAAGTAGATCGAAGCGGCGAACGAGCGCGGCGAGCCGTAGCGCTCGGGCAGCGCCTCGGCGGCGATCGCCTCGTCGGATTGATATACCTCGCGAAAGTAGCCCCCCTCGGGGTGGGGCGTCAGCTCCAGTCGTTCGATCCAATAGTGCGCGGTGCGGTTCGTCATAGGTCGCTCCTCTCGCGGCGGGTGTGACGCGCGTCACAATAAGAATTTTGGCTTTTAAAATTGTTCACTTTTTCTTAATATAAAAGATAGAGAGTTCTATTGAATGCGGCTATTATTATGCAACAATCCCATTGGGGGGAAAGATGCGATTCCTACTCGTTACGTTGTGTGTCTCGGCGATGATTACCGTCGCCGCGCAGGGGCAAGCCGAGCGCGCAAACGACTTCTCGTTCCTTTACGTACGAACGACGGGCACGGTTCCGCCCGAATACTATTACGAATACTCGATCGAATACGAGGGGGGAGACACGATGCGCATCGTGTTCCGACCCGCGTATAAAAACGTCGAGCAGTACGCCGAGACGTTCGTGGCGGATTCGGACGACGTGGCGCGGATCTATCGGAAGATGGATTCGGCGGGCGTCTTCGAAGGTGAGATCGAAACGCTCGACGCGATGGAGCGCCCCGTCGGCGGAAGCGTGCAGTGGGTCGAGGGCATCGTTGACGGCGAACGATTCTCCGCGCCGCCGTTCCCGAGGAACGCCGAACCGTTGAACGCGGTTTACACGCTCATCCAAGATTTGCCTCCAAAGCACGTTTGGACGGAGTGGCAACACCGCCACGCGGAATACAACAATAAGAACGGATTGTAGAAACGAAAGGAGCCGCGTTAACGAACCGCGGCTTTTTTCTTGTTCTCGAAAACCTTTTCCAAATCCAGTTGCACGAGAATCGTCTCCTCCAACTTGACGACCGCCGTGATATACTGCCCTTCGACGCCCCCCATAACGGGCGGCGGGGGCTCGATGGCGTCGGCGGGAATGCGGAGGACCTCGCTCACCGCGTCCACAATAAATCCGATCGTTCCCTCGCTTAGCTCCACGACCACGATGCGTGTGTCGGCGTCGAACTCCTTGCGTTCCATACCCAGGCGCGCGCGAAGGTTGATCACGGGAATGACCCTGCCGCGGAGGTTCATCACGCCCTCGACGAAATGCGGCGCGTTCGGCACCGTCGTTACGTCCGTCCGCTTGATGATTTCCTGCACCCGCGTGATGTCCACCCCGAACTCCTCCTCCCCGATCGAAAAACTAACCAGCTGGATGAGCTCGACCGCCTCGCGGTTCTCGTCGGTTATATGTGAGTCGGTTTCCGTCATAGAAATGCTCGGCGAAAAATATACTAAAATTTTGCGTGGCGACAAACGAGCGCGAAGATTGCCGAGCGCCCGCCCGCGCCTCGCGTTCCGCGCGGGTTGTATAGTATGCCGCGCTTGGTTAATTTTCTCGCGAATAGATCGACGAACGCCGACTCGAGTTCGGCGCTCCGTTTCCATTCTTCTCACCTATTGTTGGGGCTTATATGTTGGAGCAAATGGCGACCTACCTGCCGCTCTTCGGCGTCCTCGCGCTTGTCGTAACGTTCTTAAGGTATCGCTGGGTCGGTAAGCAAGATCCGGGCGACGAGCGGATGCGGCGGATCGCCTCCTATATTTCGGAGGGCGCGATGGCGTTCCTTAAAAGCGAATACAAAGTGTTGGCGATTTTCGTCGTCGTCGTCGCGGCGCTCTTGGCGGTAACGGCGCGCGACTCCGACTCGCACTCGCTCATCGCGCTCTCGTTCGTCGCGGGCGCGGCGAGCTCGGGGCTCGCGGGATTTATCGGTATGCGCGCGGCGACGCTCGCGAACGTGCGCGCCACGCAAGCCGCGAAGACGGGACTCGGCGAGGCGCTGAAAGTCGCTTTCGCGGGCGGCGGCGTTATGGGCTTAAGCGTCGTAGGGTTGGGCGTGTTCGGATTGAGCGGACTCTTCTCGCTCTATCTCAACATCTTCGGGGCGGAGGACGCGATTCAACTCCGCCGCGTCGTCGCCATTCTCACGGGCTTCTCGTTCGGCGCCTCCCTCATCGCGCTCTTCGCCCGCGTCGGCGGCGGCATCTACACGAAAGCGGCGGACGTCGGGGCGGACCTCGTCGGGAAAGTCGAGGCGGGTATTCCGGAAGATCATCCGCTGAACCCCGCGTCAATCGCGGACAATGTGGGGGACAACGTCGGCGACGTCGCCGGCATGGGCGCCGATCTCTTCGAGTCGTTCGTCGGCGCGATCATCGGCGCGATGGCGCTCGGCGCCGCGTTTCTCGGCATCGCCGAGTTCAACGGGCACTTCGACGGCATGGGCGCCGCGCTCCTCCCCTTGGCGATCGCCGCGCTCGGCATCGTCGTCTCGATTATCGGAACCTATTTCGTGCGGGTGCGCGAGGGAGGCAATCCGCAAACGGCGCTTAACGTCGGCGAGTTCGTCTCCGCGGGTATGATGGTCGTCGCGCTCTACTTCCTCGTCGATTGGATGCTACCCGAGAAGTGGCTCTACATCGATCAACTCTATACCGACGCGGCGGGTAACCCGATCATCCGCGAGATGACCTCGCTCGGCGTCTTCTTCTGCGGCGTCGTCGGCGTCGCGAGCGGCGGGCTCATCGGCCTATTCACCGAATACTACACGGGCAAGGGGCGCGGACCCGTCAAGCGGCTCGCGGGGCACTCGGTCGGCGGAGCGGCGACGAACCTCATCGGCGGATTGGGCTTGGGTATGGTCTCGACCGTCGCGCCTATCGTCATCATCGCCGCGGCGATTATGCTCTCCTTCAAGTTTGGCGCGCTCTACGGCATCGCCATCGCCGCGGTCAGTATGCTTTCAACGCTCGGCATTCAATTAGCGGTGGACGCCTACGGACCGATTAGCGACAACGCGGGCGGCATCGCCGAGATGGCGGGGCTTCCGCCCGAAGTGCGCGAACGCACCGACAAACTCGACGCGGTAGGCAACACCACCGCGGCCATCGGCAAAGGGTTCGCCATCGGCTCGGCGGCGCTCACGGGCTTGGCGCTCTTCGGCGCCTATATGACCGCCGCGAACATTAAGGTGATCGACATCTCCAAAGCGCACGTGATGGCGGGGCTCTTCCTCGGAGGCGTTACTCCCCTCCTCTTCTCGGCCCTCGCGATGATGGCGGTCAACCGAGCCGCCTACTCGATGATCGACGAGGTGCGGCGGCAGTTCCGCGAGAACAAATTCCTCAAAGCCGCGCTCGACGCGATGCGACGAAACGACGACAAGCCGAGAGAGGAGTGGAGCGAGGAGGATAAGCGCGCGATGGACGAGGCGGACGGGAAAGCCGAGTACGGCCACTGCGTGAAGATCTCGACCAACTCCGCCATCCGCGAGATGGCCGCGCCGGGCGTCATCGCCATCGCCACGCCGATCCTCACGGGTTTCATTGGCGGCGCCGAAATGCTCGGCGGGATGATCTGCGGCGTCACCGTCGTCGCCGTCCTCATGGCTATCTTCCAATCCAACGCCGGCGGCGCGTGGGATAACGCTAAGAAGATGGTCGAGGAGGGCGTCAACATCAAGGGGATCCTCTACGAGCGCGGCTCCGAAGCGCACAAGGCGGCGGTCGTCGGCGACACGGTCGGCGATCCGTTCAAAGACACGTCCGGTCCCTCCCTCAACATTCTCCTCAAGCTGATGTCGATCGTCGGGTTGGTCATCGCGCCCGTCATCGCCTAATCGAGCGAATATCAAAAAGCGAAAAGGACTCCCTCGGGAGTCCTTTTTTTTCGAGCGAGCGACGGGGTTCGAACCCGCGACATTCAGCTTGGGAAGCTGACACTCTACCAACTGAGTTACGCTCGCGTCGGGCGATAATTACGAAACTTTTTCTCGTAAATCAAGACCCGACTCGCCCAAGCGCGACGCAGCTAATACGGGACCTTCCCCTCGCCGTTCTTCCGCACGTCGGATTGATACGTCGCCGAGCGACCGCCGCCGCCGTTCTTCAGAACCTCGTACGGCGGGATCTCGTACACGCGAATCTTGTCGTCGAGGAAATCCGAAAAGGCGAGATATTTCCCGTCCGCCGAAACGTCCAGCCCGGTGCATTGGTTGCCGCCGACGATCACGTCGAGCAGCTCGCCGTCGGTCGCGTCGAAGACTTGCACGCATCCCCACTCGGGACCCTTGATGAGATATGATTTCGGATTGTTCCTGCCGCGCGATGAAACGAAGAGAAGCTTGCCGTCGGGGGTGATATCGACCGTGTTCGGTTTTTGCGCCGTCTTCGCGAAGCTCGTCACTTCGTCGGTCGCGAGATCCACTTTCCACAAACGGTTGCGTCCGAGGTCGGTGATAAAGAGAAGGCGACGCGCCGTGTCGGGAACGATGTGGCGCATCGCGATACCGCCGCTAAAGAGCGTGAGGGACGTCCGTTTCTCGAGGTCGATCTTCTTAATCGCCCCGTTGCCGAAGCACGCGACGTAGAGATACCGCCCGTTCGGCGTGGGGTAGAGCCCGCGCGGCGTTTTGGCGGCTCGGTGTTTGTACGTCGTCTTGCCTTGTTCGAGATCGACTTCGGAGACGTCGTCGCTCACCCAGTTGGAAAGGTAGAGCGTCTTCTTGTCGGGGGAGACGGCGATGATCTTCGTCCAAATGCCGTTCGCTTCGATGTTGACGCCAATCTCCTTCGTCTCCATGTCGATTTCGTAAATCGACGCGGTCTCCATCTGGCTGGCGTACGCCTTGCCGCTATCCTCGATAAACGCAAGCTCGACTGCGCCGTTCTTACCGAGCGTGAGCGCGTGCGTTCGTTCCCACGTCGTCGCGTCGTACACTTCAACCGACGGGGGACCCGCGAGCATCGTCGCCCATAGCTCGGAGCGATCCTCGGTGAACTCGACGGCTTTCGGCGCGTTGCCGCACTCGAAGACGGCGACACAGCGGAGGAGCTGGCCTTCGAGATCGAGCCACCGTTCGAGCGTATCCGGTGCGGCGATCACGACGGTGTCGATCCGCTCGTTGAAACCGTCTTTCGCGTAACGAACGACGGCGGGACCTTCCGGAAGCGTAGTGTCGAACGGCGTCGCGCCGAAGTATTCGACGCTATCGGCGGCGAAGATCGTGACGAACGCGCCTTCGGGGTGCGTCGTAAACGTGACGGGGTAATAGTTTTCGGGTTTGGCGGGTTTCTCGGGCGGTTCGTCGGCGCAGCCCGGCTGTGCGAGGAGCGCGAAGGCGAGCGCCGCCGCGGAGAGGAGCGTTTTCATATGGAGTGTCGTCTTTTCTATTAATCGGATGGGGGCGACGCTCGCCGCCCCGCGATTACTATGATCCAAGGGCGTCTTTGATGAGTCGTTGTTGCTCGAGCGCGGCGATTCTCGACGATCCGACGGCGGGCGAGGCGGAGGGGGTCCTGCCGGCGTAGCGAAGCTCGCGACCGTCGAGGACGCCGTTCATAAGATACGGGTAGAGGAAATTCCACGCGCCCATATTGCGCGGCTCCTCCTGCGCCCACACGACAATCTTGGCGTTCGCGTAGCTCGCGACGATCTCGCGCAAGCCCTTCTCGTCGAGCGGATAGTATTGCTCGAGGCGGACGATCGCCGCGTTCGAGATCGAATACTCTCGGCGGTGTCGCGCCAGTTCGTAGTAGAGCTTGCCGCTCGTGAGGACGAGGCGCTCGACGGCGTTCTTGTCCTCGATCGTCTCGTCGTCGATGATCAGTCGGTAGCTCCCCTCGGTGAAGTCGGAAAGCGGGGAGCGGGCGTCGGGCGAGCGGAGGAGACTCTTCGGCGTCATCACGACGAGCGGACGGCGCTCTTCCTTCTTCACTTGTCGGCGCAGCAGATGGAAGTATTGCGCGGGGGTGGTCGGGTAACAGACTTCCATGTTCCCCTGCGCGCAGAGGATAAGAAACCGTTCGAGCCGCGCGCTCGAGTGCTCGGGACCCTGCCCCTCGTATCCGTGCGGCAGAAGCATCACGACGTTGTTGGGCGAGCGCCACTTCTCCAGCGAGACGACGATGAAGTTGTCGATCATCACTTGCGCGCCGTTGGCGAAGTCGCCGAACTGCGCCTCCCACATCACGAGCGCGAGCGGATCGGCGGAGCTGTAGCCGTACTCGAAGCCGAGCGCCGCCGCCTCCGAGAGGAGCGAGTCGTACGCCTCGAGCCGCGCTTGATCGGGGTACATATGATCGAGCGGAAAGTATTGCTCGCCCGTCTCGTTGTCGGTGACGGCGAGATGGCGTTGGCTGAACGTGCCGCGCACGCTGTCTTGTCCGCTCAATCGGACGGGCGTTCCCTCCTTCAAGAGCGAGCCGAACGCGAGCGCCTCGGCGGTCGCCCAGTCGGCTTTACCGTCCGCGTCCTCCACGAACTTCCGTCGGCGGTCGAAAAATCGTTCGAGCTTCGGATGAAGCGCGAACCCATCGGGCGTCGCGGTCGTCTTCTCGATCAGCTCCTTAATCGTCTCGGCGGAAACGTCCGTGCTCGCCTCGATCTTCGCCTCGATCGACTCGGGGTTCACCGCCAAGGGCGTTTCGGGTTCGAAGTCGGCTTTTTTCTCGCGCACCTCGTCGTACGCCTTATCAAGTCGCGCCGTGTATTCCTTTTTAAGTTCCTCGTACTCCTCTCGCGTGATCGTCCCCTCTTCGATCAACCGCTCGGCGTAGAGTTGCAACGCGCTCGGATGTTCCTTTATCTTCCGATACATCAACGGTTGCGTGAAGCCCGGCTCGTCCCCTTCGTTGTGTCCGTGGCGCCGATAGCAGAAGACGTCGAGCACGACGTCCTTGGCGAAGCGCGCGCGATAGTCGAACGCGATTTGCACGGCGTGGAGCGTCGCCTCGGGGTCGTCCCCGTTCACGTGGAAGATCGGCGCCTGCACCATCTTGGCGACGTCCGTGGCGTACACCGACGAGCGCGCTTCTTCGGGTCCCGTCGTAAATCCGATTTGATTGTTGATGATGATGTGTATCGCGCCTCCCGTCCGATAGCCCGGCAGTTGGGAGAGGTTGAGCGTTTCGGCGACGACGCCTTGACCCGCGAACGCCGCGTCGCCGTGGATGAGAATCGGCAGCACGTGCGCGCCCGCTCGATCTCCGCGTCGCGTTTGCTTGGCGCGGACGATACCCTCGACGACGGGGTTGACCCACTCGAGGTGGCTCGGGTTCGGCGCCAAGGAGACGCCGATCTCGCGGCGGAAGCGCGTCTTGTAAACGCCCGACGCGCCGAGATGATACTTCACGTCCCCCGATCCCGCGTAGGAGTTCCGATCGATCACGTCCTCGAACTCCGAAAGAATCGACTCGAACGACTTCCCGACGATGTTGGCGAACACGTTCAGACGACCTCGGTGCGCCATCCCGATCGTCGCCTCGCGCACGGCGTTATCCGCCGCGATCGTCAAGAGGTAATCCAACAAAGGCACGATCGTCTCGGATCCCTCGAGTGAAAAGCGCTTGTGCCCGACGAAACGCGTGTGGATGAAATGCTCGAACCCTTCCGCCTCGACGAGCTTCTTCAGCGTATGGCGCTTGGCTTGCGCGTCGAAGTCGGGACGATTGAGCGAGGGCTCGATCCGATGTTGGAGCCACGACTTCTCGACGGGATGTTGAATGTGCATATACTCGACGCCGATCTTTTCAGAGTAAGTCGGCAAGAGTCGGTCGAGAATATCGCGGAGCGTCTCGGTCTCGGTTTTCGTAAAGTCGTGCGTCACAAACGAGCGATCGAGATCCCACAGCGTGAGCCCGTAGAACGAGGGATCGAGTTCCTCGTGGTAGATTGTGTTCTCGCCGAGCGGGTCCAGCGCGGCGACGAGGTGCCCGCGCACACGATACATATTGATGAGTTGGCGGACGCGCCCCTGCTTGGCGATCTCCTTCAAGTCGAGCCCCGTGTTGCGCGGACTCGGCTCGACGTCCGTCTCCCATGTAAACGGTTTGCGCGGAACGGCGAGGGCCTCGTACACCTCGTCGTAAAACCCGCGTTCTCCTAAAAGGAGCTCGTGGAGCGTTTGGAGGAAGAGGCCCGACTCCGCGCCTTGAATGACGCGGTGATCGTAGGTGTTACTTACGTTGACGATCTTGCTGACGCCGAGTTCCGAGATGGTGCGCGGCGACATCGCTTGATACTCGGCGGGGTATTGTATCGCGCCCGCGGCGATGATCGCGCCTTGCCCCGTCATCAGTCGAGGAATCGAGGCGAGCGTGCCGAGCATGCCGGGGTTGGTCAACGAGATCGTCGCGCCGTAGAACTCCGACGGGTCGATCGTTCCCTTAAGCGTCTTCCGAACGATCTCGTCGTAGGCGTCGCGGAATTCGTCGAAAGTCATTCGCTCGCACCCCTTCACGTTCGGCACGAGGAGGGAGCGACTCCCGTCGCGGCGCTCGACGTCCACCGCCAATCCGAGATTGATGTGCGCGCGTTTGACGAGCTTCGGCTTGCCGTCCACGAGCGCGTAAGCGTTGTTCATAGCGGGGTGGAGCTTCGCCGCCTTCACGATCGCCCATGCGATTAAGTGCGTGAAGGAAATCTTGCCGCGATTGTTCTTCCGCAAAAAATGATTGACGACGCGCCGACTCTCTTCTAAAAGCTTGACGGGAATGGCGCGATACGAGGTGGCGACGGGGACGGTCAAGCTCGTCTCCATGTTCTCGAGTATCTTCGCGGCGCTTCCGGAGATGGCGGCGGTCTCGTCGTCTTCGTGGATCGCCACGTCCGGCGCGGGTTTCGGCGCGGGTCGGCTCGTCGTCGGCTCGGCGCTCGTCTCGGATTCGCCGGAAAAATACGCGCGCCAACGTTCGGGCACGCTCGACGGATCCGCGCGGAAGTTCTCGTAAAGCGACTCGACGTACCATGCGTTGGCGCCGAAGCGCTCTTTCTCTTCGGGGGAAATTGGGTGGGATCGGCTCATATAGCTCTCTTGGGGAAACCGACGACGCGCGTCGATTCGGACGTCCATTGTTTTTCTTTTCAATCTAAATATCATAAATAGGACGGTAACGAACAAAACGCAACGAGACGGAGTACGACGTGAACGAAGAACGCACGGAGCGCGCGGCGCCGGAGTTACGAAAGAGTCGCTCGCCCGGAAATCCGACGGTGTTGTTCGACGAGTGGTTCCGCGAGGAGGAGGAGGCGGGAACCGAGGCGCCCGAGGCGGCGACGATGGCGACCGCATCGAAGGAGGGCGTCCCTTCGGCGCGCGTCGTGTTGGTGAAACGGCGCGACGAACGCGGGGTCGTCTTCTTCACCAACTACGAGTCGCGCAAAGGGAGGGAGCTGGAGGAAAATCCGCGCGCCGCGATCGTCTTTCATTGGCGGCGTCTTGAACGGCAGGTGCGGATCGAAGGAAGCGTCGTACGCGCGTCGGCGGAGGAGTCCGACGAGTACTTCGACTCCCGACCGCGCGACAGTCGGCTCGGCGCGTGGGCGTCCAAGCAGAGTCGGCGCATCTCCAATCGCGCCTTCTTAGAGCGGAAGTTCGAGGAGACGAAGCGGCGGTTCGAGGGGCGGGAGTTGACCAGACCGCCTTACTGGGGCGGGTATCGGATCGAGCCGGAGCGGTACGAGTTCTGGCAAGGGCGTCCTCACCGCCTGCACGATCGTCTCGTCTATACGCGACGCGAGGAGAGCGGGGGAAAAGCGTCATGGCTCGTCGAGCGACTATCGCCGTAGGGTTACGGAACGCCCGAGCGCGGATCCGCACCGCGCCGCGCCCTTCGTTTGGCGAGAATTTCCGCGGCGACCGCGCGGAACGCGACGCCCGCGAGTATCACCGATCCGCCGACGATCGCCCACGTCGAGGGCTCCTCCCCGTAACCGATCACGACCCATACGGGATTCAACACGGGCTCGATCATCGCGATCAACGACGCCTCGATCGCCTCGACCCGCTCGACCGCGTAGCTGAAGACCGCGTACGGAACGCCGATCTGGAACACGCCGAGCGCCGCGATCATCCACGCGTCGGAAAACGTTATCGCCTCGATCGACGAGATCGCGGGCAGGCACAACGCCGTCGTGAACGCGTTGCCCCAGAAGACCGACGGGAGCTTGTCCTCTTTCGGACTCCGTCGCAAACCGATGAAGAACGCCGCGAGGAACACGCCCGTCGCCAGCGCGACGAGGTTCCCCTCCAAGCCGCTCGGCGAAAGACGCTCCATAAAAAAGAGCGCCATGCCCGCGAACGAAACGACGACGGCGACGAGGTTTATTTTACGGAAGCGCGTCTTAAGCGCCAGCGGCTCGAAAATGAGCACGTAGATGGGCGCGGTGTATTGCAGGAAGATCGCGTTCGCCGCCGTGGTTAATTTTGTGGCGACGACGAAGAGGATCATCACGCCCGCGTAGAACGCGGCGTTCAGCGCGATCGACCAATTGAGTTTCAACGAGCCGCGACGGTAGATCGCGAGGATCGTCAACGCCGCCAACGCCGAGCGCAAGCCGCTAATCTCCAACGCGCCGAGGGGAATCAGCTTGATGAAGATGCCGCCCGTGCTCCAGAGAACGGCGGCGATAAACGCCGCCGCCAAGCCCTTGCGGTGTTCGGTGTTCGGTACGTCGGCGCTCGCGGTCGTCATAGTGGATTACAATGGTACGAATAATTGCGTTGCGTCGAGGTATATATTATAGTTTAAAATATGAACGATTATCAATTCGTCGAACATACCGCCGACGTCGCCGTTCGGGCGCGGGCGAAAGATCTCGCGGGCTTGCTTCGGCAATTTGCGCTCGCGTTTCGCGAAATCGTTTGCGAGAGAGGGAGGGGCGACCGAAATCGAGAGACGTTCGAGGTCGCGGCGCCGTCGCCCGAGGACGCGATCGTCGAGTTCCTCGGCGAGCTGATCTTCCGCGCTTTTGCGGAAGGCCGCGTCGTCGCGGACGTCGCGGCGATCGAGCCGCTCGCGAGCGACGAGATTCGCTTCCGATGCCGCCTCGCCTTCGAGACGATCGACGAGCCGGCGACGGAAATCAAGGCGGCGACCTATCACGATCTCGAAGTCAAAACCATCGAAGGCGGCGTCGAGGCGACGGTCGTGTTCGACGTGTGAAAGGAAACGATATGGCGGACGTTCTCTATTTCAAGGAAATCGAACTGCGAAAGACGCGCGAGGCGACGTACGAAATTCCGAAGACGGGCGCGATGCGCGTGCCGGGGCGGGTGTATCAGACCGAGAAGATGCTCCGGGAAGACGAGCAAATCGCCGAAGTGTTGCGACAGGTGCGGAACGTGGCGCACTTGCCCGGCGCGGTCGGGGCGAGCGTTGCGATGGCGGATATGCATTGGGGTTACGGGTTCCCGATCGGGGGCGTGGCGGCGACCGACGCGAAGACGGGCGCGATCTCGCCCGGCGGCGTGGGCTACGACATTAACTGCGGTGTGCGTCTCGCCTCGATCGCGCCGGACGCGGGCGATCTCGAAGGTAAGCTCGACAAACTGGCGGACGATCTGTTCAACGCGGTCCCCTCCGGCGTCGGGTCGAGCGGCGCGACGGCGAAGATGAGCGCGAAGGAATTGCGTCGCGTCGCCGAGCAAGGCGCGGCGTGGGCGGTCGAGCGCGGCTACGGGACCGAGGCGGATCTCGACCGCGTCGAAGAACGAGGCGTCCTTCGCGACGCGGACTTTGACGCCGTCTCCAAACGCGCGATCGAGCGAGGCGGCGGGCAAGTCGGGACGCTCGGCAGCGGCAACCATTTCCTCGAGCTCGGGGTCGTCGAGCGCGTGCGCGACCGCGAGGCGGCGGAGGCGTTCGGGTTGCGCGAGGGCGGCGTAACCGTGATGATCCACTCGGGTAGCCGAGGGTTCGGACACCAAGTGTGCGAAGACTACCTCAAACGGATCGCCCGCGAGTCGAAGCGCTTCGGCTACGATCTCCCCGATCGGCAACTGGCGTGCGCTCCGCTCGACGATCCGGTCGGCGAAGACTACTACGCCGCAATGTGCTGCGCGGCGAACTACGCATGGGCGAATCGGCAGACGATGACGGGGATTGTCCGCGAAACAACGCGCCGCTCGCTTGGCATGTCGGATCGCGATCTCGGCTTCCGGCTTGTGTACGACGTCTGCCACAACATAGCGAAGATTGAGACGCACGATGTGGACGGCGAACGCCGGCGGGTGTGCGTGCATCGGAAAGGCGCGACGCGGGCGTTCCCCGCGGGCGATCCAAACATCCCCTCGGCGTACCGCGGCGTCGGGCAGCCCGTGTTGGTCCCGGGCGATATGGGGCGTCCCTCGTTCGTGTGCGTCGGAACCGAGCGCGCGATGGCGGAGACGTTCGGCAGCTCGTGCCACGGGGCGGGCAGGCGGAAGAGCAGAAGCAAAGCCAAGCAAGCCGCGCGCGGGAGAGACCTCGTCGCCGAGTTGCGCGAGCGGGGCGTGATGGCGCGCGCCTCGAGTAAGGGAACGCTCGCCGAAGAGGCGTCGGAGGCGTATAAAGACGGACGCGAGGTGGTCGAGGCGACAGCCGCGGCGGGCTTGCTACGCGTCGTCGCCGAGCTTAGACCGATCGTCGTCGTGAAAGGGTGATCGTCAGAGGATCGAGATCGACACGCCGAGCTGCAGCGTCTGCTTGATCTGCGGTTTCTGAATCTCCTCGTGCCGATAGACGAGCAAGTAGGTGAACTGCGCGTTAAAGTAGTCGTTCACCTTCATGTTGACGGTGTTATCCCACCGCACGTCCCATATATCCAACGACTCGAATCGCGTAAAGAGCGAGAGCTTCTTCTTGTAAATCATATTCTCCATGAACTCGATCTCGACCTCGGTGACCGACTCGAGTCCCGTGTCGAATCGGAACGCCTCGGTTTCGTCGGGCGTCTCGGGGTCGTCGGAGTATTGGCGGAAGCGGTTCGTGAAAATCTCTTGCGCCGCGAATCCGACGCGTGTCGTCACGTGGGGAAGTTTTTCGTAGATGAATCCCGCCGACTGCATGAGGTAGCCGGGATCGAAGAACGAGGCGATGCGCTCCTTCGAGTCCTCCGTGTATTTGTAGCCGTCGGTTATCTGCGTACGCAGATTGGCGCTCGCGTAGGGTTCGACGAACATTCCCGTGCGGGGCGAATAAATCGACTCGATATAGAGTTCGTTGTCGTTTGTCTGGAAATCGTCCGAGCCGATTTTCGTTTGACCGTACGACGCCTTGAGCCGGTGGTTCGTCCGAAAACTTTTTGTCTTGTATCCGGCGCCGAGATCGAGCGCGGTCGTCCACGTGATCGAGTTCTCGCCGCCCTTGATCCAATCGCTGAAGGCGATCTGGCTCGCGCCCGCGCTTACGATGAACGTCGGGATCCAACGGTTCATCAACGAGTCGGGGATGTCGTCTTCGAGGGGGGCGGCGCCGGGAATCTCGAAATCGCCTTGAGCGTGAAGTGCGAGCGAGGAAAGCGCGAGTATTGCGGCGAGGGTTTTCATGGGCGTTCCTTATGTGGAAAGTGTCGGCGACAAAGTTGACGTCACAAAATTAGAAAACATCGCGTCATGCGTCAATAGGGGAAATGATAACGAGCGAGAAACTATGGAAACGTCTATTGACAATATCGTTTCCACTCGTTACATTGGAAACTAAACATACGATAATAGTTTCTATAAGATGCAAAACGAAAAAGAACGAATACTCGAAACGGCGGAGGAGATTTTCCTCGAAGAGGGATTCTACAAGACGAGCATGGACGATCTCGCGCTACGCTTGCGGATGAGCAAGAAGACGATCTATAAGAACTTCCCCTCGAAAGAGCGGTTAGTGCGCGACGCGCTACTCCGCTTTGTGAAGATAAACGCGCGGGGAATCGACGAAGCGATCGGCGGCGACGCGAGCGCGGTGGAGAAATTCTACGGGTTCGTGCAATTCCTCGCCAAGTTGGCGTCGCGCGTGAAGCCGAGATTGCTCAACGACCTCAAGGCGCGCTCGCCCGAGCTCTTCGCGGAGTTGGACGCCTATCGCTCGAAGCGCGTGCTGAGCGCGTTCCCGAAAATCCTCGAGCAAGGCAAACGAGAGGGAACGTTCGAGGAGTTCCGACACGAGGTGGCGCTCGGCGTAATACTCGGCGCGGTGCGGGAAGTCCTTACGCCGGATTACGTCCTCGCAAACAATCTGACGTTCCAAGAGGCGGGACCGATGGTCTTCGACATCCTGATGAATGGGTTGATGACCGACAAGGGCAGAAGAGAATACCGAAAAATTAAACGCGGAGCGAAGAAGAAATGAACGGGTATATGATAAAGATAGCGGGGGCGTTCGCGGCGGCGATCGTTTTGGCGCTTGCCGGATGCGGCGAGGACGAACGCGTCGGAGCGATTGAGGCGACGGGGGAAATCGACGCGCGGACGACGACGGTGAGCGCGGAGATCGGGGGGAAAGTTATCGACGCGGTCGTCGAAGAGGGCGCCGAGGTGAACGTCGGCGACGTCCTCGTTAGAATCGACGGCGAGACGAGACGACTGCAACTCGAACAAGCCGAGGGGGCGCTCGACGCCGCGGAGGCGCGATACCAATTGCTGCGGAAGGGCGCGCGAAGCGAGGACGTCTTCCAAGCGGAGAAGGCGCGAGACCGAGCCGAGGCGGCGTACGCGCAGGCGGAAAAGGATTACGAGCGAATGAAGCGACTACTCGAATCAGAGTCGGTGACGGAACGGCAATTCGACCAAGCCGAGACGGCGTACAAAACCGCAAAAGCCGCGTACGAAGCCGCCGAGAAGAATGTTCGCAAAATCGCCAACCTCGCGCGACCCGAAGAGCTCCGACAAGCCGAGGCGGCGACGCGACAGGCGCGCGCGGCGAGAGATCTCGCGAAAGTCGCGTTGGATAAGCTTGTCGTAACGGCGCCCGCCGCGGGCACGGTCGTCGAGCGTTATATCGAACCGGGAGAGATCGTCGCGCCGGGCGGAGCGATCGCGAAAATCGCGCGACTCGATCGGCTCGAGATGACCGTGTACCTTTCGCCCTCCGAACTCGGAAAAATAAAACCCGGCGGCCTCGCGAACGTGTACGCCGACGTGTATCCCGACAAGCCCTACCCCGCGCGGGTCAAGCGCGTATCGTCGGAAGCCGAGTTTACGCCGAAGAGCATCCAAACGAAAGACGAGCGGACTAAACGCGTCTTCGCCGTCACGCTCGACGTTGAGAACGCGAACCTCGAATTGAAGGACGGCATGTTCGCCGACGCTATCCTCGAGACGGGCGAGAGCGATGGAAGCGACGATTAAGCTAACCGATTTGCGGAAGGCGTACGGCGAAACCGTCGCGGTGGACGGCGTCTCTCTCGAAGTCCGAAGAGGAGAGATGTTCGGATTGGTGGGACCCGACGGCGCGGGGAAGACGACCGCCATACGCGTGATGTGCGGATTGACGCGCGCCGACGGCGGAAAGGCGGAGCTCTTCGGTCTGAACGTGGCGAAGCATAAAAAGCAAGCGCAGAATCGAATCGGATACCTCTCGCAGAAATTTTCGCTCTACGGCGACCTCTCGATCGACGAGAATATCGAGTTCTTCGCGGAGATCAACGACGTCGCCGACTACGAAGCGCGCCGAGACGAGTTGCTCGAGTTTACGCGGTTGAAAAAGTTCCGAGATCGACCCGCCGAAAAACTCTCGGGCGGGATGAAGCAAAAATTGGCGCTCGCGTGCGCGCTCATCCACCGACCCGAGCTTCTCTTTCTCGACGAGCCGACCATTGGCGTCGATCCCGTGTCGAGACGCGACTTCTGGAAGATTCTCTCCGAACTAAAAAAAGAGGGGGTGACGATCTTCTTGACGACGCCCTATCTCGACGAGGCGGAGCGGTGCGAGCGCGTGGCGTTGATGAGCGACGGTAAAATAATCGCGTTGGACGAACCCGACGCCGTGAAAGCGTCGATAAACAAGCGCGCCGTCGAGATTGTCTGCGGAAACGCCCGAACGGCGCGGCGGATACTGAGAGAGCGCCTCGATCTCGACGCGCAACTCTTCGGCGATCGGCTATCGGCGTTGGTGGACGCGGGCGAGGGAATGACGGAGCGCCTCGTCGCCGCGATTGAAGCGGGCGGCGTGGAAGTCGAAAGCGCGCGAGAGACCGTCCCCTCTTTGGAGAACGTATTCATTCAATTGATAGAACGGAACGAACGATGAGATGGTTGGCATTCACGATGACGGTCGTCGCGTCGGCGACGGCGCTCGGACAGAACGGCTTGACGCCCGACGACGCGGCGCGACTCGCGGTCGAGCGCGGTTCGGCGGTTTCGGAGGCGAAAGCGCGCGCGGCGGAGGCGGTCGCGCGGCGAGAGGCGGCGGAGTCCGCGAGATTCGCCGGCATAGTCGCGAGCGCGTCCTACAGAAGAATGAGCGACATTCCCGACTTTGAGGTGACGGTTCCTTTCGCGCCCCAACCCCTCGCAATTAGCGAGGCGATCCTCGACCAATACGCGACCTCGCTCGGCGCGACGCAACCGATCTATACGGGCGGGAAGATTTCATCGGCCATCGACGCGGCGGCGTACGGCGCCGAAGCGGCAAAGTCGCGAACCGAGGCGGAGATAAACGCGGCGGCGTACGAGGCGCGCGAGGCGTTTTGGAATCTCCGACTCTCCGAGCGTACGCGGGACCTGACGCGGGCGTCGCTCGAAAGCGTTAAGCGGCGGCGTGAGGACGTCCGCAACTTCCGAGCGAACGGGATGGCGACGAAGGCGGACGAACTCGCCATAGAGACGCTCCATTCGGAAATGGAAGTCGCGCTCGTTAAGGCGGAGAACGCGGCGGCGGCGGCGCGAATGGCGCTGAACCTTGCTATTGGCGAAGACCCGACGCGGGAGACGGCGATCGCCGCGCCGGATATCGAACTCGATTCGGTCGCGTTAGACGCGGACGAATTGACGGCGCTGGCGCTCCGGCGTCGCGCGGAGGCGAGAGCGGCTGATTACGCGACGCGCGCTTCTCGAGAGGGGGAGGACGTCGCGTTCGCCGAGCGACTGCCGCAAGTGAGCGTATTCGGGAACGCTTACTATAGCAACCCGAATCCGCGCGTGATGCCGCCGACCGCCGAGTGGGATTTCTCGTGGGACGTCGGCGCGGCGGCGCGATGGACCGTGTGGGATTGGGGCGGAGCCGCCGCCACGACGGAGGAAGCCGTCGCGAGAACGAAGCAAGCCGAGGAGCGCGAGCGACGACTTCGCGAGATGATCGAGATTGAGACGCGGACGAGCGCGTTGAATCTCGAGGCGGCGTACGAGCGAGCCAAAGCCGCCGAGCGGGGCGCGGAACACGCGCGCGAACGAATGCGCGTCGTCGAGGAGAGCTCCGCCGAAGGGATCGCGAGCGTGTCGGATATCCGAGACGCCGAAACCGATCTCCTCAAAGCCGAGATTGAATTCGAGCGCGCGAAAATAGATTACCGACTCGCGGAAGTCGCGTTGCAAAAGGCGACGGGCGAACAAATCTACGACGAGCGATGAGCGATTACGCGATAGAGGCGGTCAACCTCACGAAGAAATTCGGAAACTTCACGGCGGTGAACGACTTGACCTTCTCCGTGAAACGCGGCGAAATATTTGGATTCCTCGGCGCGAACGGCGCGGGGAAATCCACCGCCATCCGCATGCTCTGCGGCATCCTCGCGCCGACGTCGGGCGACGCGATTGTTGACGGCGTTTCCGCCGCGACGAACCCCGACAAGGTGAAACGGCGCATCGGGTATATGTCGCAGAAGTTTTCGCTCTACGACGACCTCGCGGTCGAGGAGAACATCGACTTCTTCGGCGGCGTGTACGGTTTGCGCGGCAAGCGACTGGAGGAACAGAAACGTCGGACGCTCGAGATCGCGAACCTCGAAGATCGCCGCGGCGCGTTGACGGGATCGTTGCCGGGCGGCGTGAAGCAACGATTGGCGTTGGGCGTCGCGGTGATCCACAACCCCGGCGTCGTCTTTCTCGACGAACCGACCAGCGGCGTTGATCCGATTTCGCGACGCTCGTTCTGGGAGTTGATTCATCGCCTCGCCGAAGAGGGAACGACCGTGCTCGTTACGACGCACTATCTCGAAGAGGCGGAGTACTGCGGGGATATCGTGATGATGAACGCGGGCAAGCTAATCGCCGAGGGCTCGCCGAAGCGGCTCAAGTCCGACCGGATCAAGCATGCGATCTACGAAGTCCGCGTGAAACCCGTGGTCGAGGCGATGCAAGCGCTCGAGCGCGCGCGGTTCGTCGAGGACGTTTCGATCTTCGGCAACCAACTGCACGTCGCGGTCAACGACCTACTCGACTCCGAAGCCGAGCTCCGCGCATGGATCGAGCGGGAAGCCGGCGCGACGGTCGAAAGCGTATCCCCCATCTCGCCGACGCTCGAAGACGTCTTCATTCACCTATTGGAAAAAGCGTAACGACGATGAAGATAAAACGCATAAAGGCGCTGACGAAGAAGGAGTTCAAGCATCTTTTTCGAGACTACCGCCTGTTGGGTATTCTGCTCTTCTTCCCGATGTTTCTGCTCGGCGCGTTCGGATACGCGGTGAACTTCGACGTCGAAAACGTTCGGCTGGCGATCGTCGATAAGGACGGCACGCCGACGAGTCGCGATTTCGCGCGTACGGCGACGGCGTCGCGGACGTTCGAGGCGGTCGCGTATCCGAAAACCGAGGCGGCGGCGCGAGCGATCCTCGATCGAGGCGAGGCGCACGCGGTCGTCGTGATTCCGAACGACTTCGCCGAGCGTTTGGGCGCCGGCGAGGAGGCGCCGACGCAGTTCTTGATCGACGGCGTGGACGCCAACACCGCGAAAATCGTGAAGAACTATCTCCTCGCGGTCGCCGCGCGGTTCAACGCCGAACGGACGGAACGAACGCTCGCGAAATACGGCAAGTCGTACGCGACGCCCCTCGACTTCCGACCGAGATTTTGGTACAACCCCGAACTCGAAACCACGAAGTATCTCGTGCCCGGACTGATCGCGATGATCCTCATCATCACCGCGTGCGTCAGCGTCTCGCTTACGTTGGTGCGCGAGCGGGAGCGCGGGACGATGGAACAGATCAACGTCTCCCCGATTCAAACCGTCGAGTTGATGCTCGGCAAGACGATCCCCTACACCGTCGTCGCTCTCGGCGCGTCGGCGTTCACGCTTCTGGTCGCCTACCTCCTCTTCGACGTCGGCGTGGCGGGAAGCTACCTATGGCTGTTCGTCTCGACGCTCCTCTTTCTCGCCTCCTCGACGGCGCTGGGCGTGCTCGTTTCGACCGTCTCCGACTCGCAGCAGGTCGCCTTCACGCTCGGAACGTTCGTCTCGCTCTTGCCGTCGCTCATCCTCTCGGGATTCGTCTTTCAGATCGAGAGTATGCCCGTCGTCATCCAATGGGCGACGAACCTGACGCCCGCGAAGTTCTATCTCGAATCCCTTCGCGCCATCATGCTGCGCGGCGTCGGGATCGAGGCGTTCCGAGAACAGCTTATTTACCTAACCGCCTTCACGGTCGCGTTGCTCGCGGCGGCGAGCGGAATCCGCGCGGCGAAAGAGAAGAGAGCGTAGCGATGCGAAACGTTGTCCGAATCGTGATTAAAGAGTTCCACCAGTTCCGACGCGATCCGAAAATGTTCGGGATCATTCTCGTGGCGCCCGTGTTACAGCTGATTGTTCTCGGATACGCGGCGACGCTCGACGTGGAGTCGGCGCGGGCGATCGTGCTCGATCTCGATCGCTCGGCGCGAAGCCGCGAATTGATCGAACGATTCCGCGCCGCCGATTTCTTCGAGACGGCCGGTTACGTCGAGAGCTACGACGAGTTGGAGCGTCGGTTGGATTTGGGCGACGCGATGTTCGCGATCGTCGCGCCGAAAGGATTCGAGCGGGCGATCGAGCGCGGAGAGACGGCGACGTTGCAGGCGATCTTCGACGGCTCGGACGGGAACGCGGTGATGATCGCTTCGGGCTATCTCTCGCGTCTGGTGGCGGCGTATAGCGAGGACGTCCTCGTCGAGCGCTCGCTACGCGGGGGCGGCGCGGCGGCGATTGGCGCGGTTGTTCCCGAGCCGCGCGTGTGGTACAACCCCGAACTCGAGTCGCGCTACTTTATGGTGCCCGGCGTCGTCGGCCTCCTCCTTTCGCTGATCACGTTGGTGCTCACGTCGTTGGCGGTGGTGAAGGAAAAGGAGGTCGGGACGCTCGAACAGCTGATCGTCACGCCGATTAAGCCGTTCGAGTTGATGGTCGGGAAAATCACGCCGTTCATCATTCTCGGATTCGCGGCGGTCGTCGTCGTCCTTGGCGCGATGTGGATCGTTTTCGGGATCGAAGTTCGCGGCTCGCTCTGGTTCCTCTTCCTCGCCTCGTTCTTCTACATCTTCTCGACGCTCGGGATCGGGCTGCTCGTCTCGACCTTCTCGAAGACGCAACAGCAGGCGATGATGATCGCGATCTTTCTCGGGATGTTGCCGATGGTTTTCCTCTCGGGCTTCGCGTTCCCGATTGAAAATATGCCGGAGGCCGCGCAAGCCGCGAGCGTCGTGATTCCGCTCAAATATTTTATGACGATCATCCGCTCGGTGATTTTGAAGGAGGCGGGATTCGCCGAGCTGTGGCGAGAGGCGGCGGCGTTGTTGGGGATGGGCGTCGCGATTTTGGCGCTGGCGTCGTTGCGGTTTCGCAAGCGGATCGATTAGGGGGCGAACGTCCGCGCTCGCTCCGTTACTTGAAGAGAAGCACGATCGCCTCGTAGCCGAGATAGACCCCGAGCCCGATCAGCACGAAGCCCAAGCCGTGTATGATCTTCACGAGGATGCCGATGTTGAACGCGGCGCGATAGCGCACGACGAGACGGATGAAAATGAACAGCCAGAGGAACGCGCCGATCGAGAGCGCCGTCGTGTAGCCGAGGGCGGCGAGGAAGACGGAGCCGCGGTCGCGAGGATCGGCGTCGTCGGCGACGACGTCCGCGTTGTTTTGCAAATTGTGCAGCAACGAGTCGGCGTAAGCGTTGGTGGAGACTTCCATATCCAACTCCTCCATCATCCGCTTGTTCTCGTCGATGAGGAAGTTGAGCGAGCCGACGTTGAGGCCCGTGGCGGCGGCGAGCGAGATGACGATGAACGAGGCGCCGAGCCAGGTGAGCAGGAGCGTGGGGTTAAAAATGTTGATGGTGAAGCCGGCGGCGAATCCGCTCCGACGGCGGAGCTCGCGAATCTTGTCGCGGAGCTTGAGCGTTTTAAGGAGGGGGCGATCGTCGAGGTTGACGCGGTCCGGATTGACGACGCCCGCCTTCAGTTCCTCGACGTCGATCTTCGTTCGCGAAATTTTATAACCGACGACGACGACCAACACGGCGCCGACGACGAGGACGTACGCCATATATTGTTGGAAATACCCGAGTAGTTGCGCCGAGCCGTACACGGCGATCAGGCAATAGACGAAGTCGGCGGCGACGGCGCCGATCGCCACGCGGATGGCGTAGTGCTCCTTGCCCTTGAGCGCTTGCGAGGTGATGAACACGGAAACGGGACCGGCGACGGGCATCGAGAAGAGAAAGCCCGTTATCGCGCCGATCGCGGCGAGCGTAACGAGACCGGTCATCGTGTCGGGAGTATCCTAATCATTCGAATCAAAAACATTCTCTAAAAATACAACCGCGGCGACAAACCTCAAAGCCGCCGCAGTGTGAAGAAATCTTAACCTTCCTCGCGGGCGGGAAGCGTTTTATACCACGTGAAGTAGAGTAGCAATCCGACGGCGAAGAAGACGCCGATCCACGTGGCGAAATTATCCCACATCTCCAAGAAGGCGAAGAAGGGAATGAGCGCGAGCGATGCTTGGAAGACGACGGTCATCAACCCGTTGAGGATGTCGAGCGTCGGCATCTTGTCGTTCGCGGGCGTCAAGCCGCGCGCCTCGCACTCGCGGCGGATGGGTCCCCATACGCCGAAGGGACGCACCGACGAGTAGAAGCGGATGAGTACTTCTTTGTCGGTCGGCGTGAAAACAAAGCCGATGTAGATGCACGCGATAAAGGACATCCAGATATTGAACGCCAAGGCGAGGTTGGGGTGCCAGTGGGCGAAGAAGACTTTCTGCACGATAATGATCGCGGCGGTTACGATCATCCCCCACACGAACGCCTTCGCGCTATAGCGCCACCAGTGCCAGCGGAAGGTGGCGGGCACGAGGATCATCGTAACGACGACGAAGATCATCGTCTCCCATGCGGTCACCACGTCGTCGAATCCGAGACTGAAGACGAAGCCGAGCGTAATGGCGAGGATGCTGGCGAGCTGTCCCCATCGGACGGCTTGCTTTTCGGTGAGGTGTTTCATCAGGTAGCGCTTGATGAAGTCGTTGGTGATGACCGAGCTGGTGACGTTGATCATCGCGCTGAGGGTGGACATCAACGCGGCGAGGAGGATCGCCATCAGCATGCCTTGCATACCGACGGGGAGATTCTTGAGAACGAGCGGCATAATTTTTTCGCCGTCGAACCCCGAGGACGTGTCGAGCCAGAAAAAACCGAGCACCATAAACGCGCAGGCGATGACCCACCGGAGGGTGTAGCCGACCGTCCACATACCCGCCGCCAACGAGGCGTCGCGCGCCGATCGGGTGGTGAGGAAGAATTGGAAATCCCACACGTTGGGACCCGAAAGGACGCGGAAGATGAGCCACGAGAATCCCGCCATGAGCATCGGTCCAAAGAAGTAGTAGTGGTGATACGCTTCGGGCGCCTCCTTAAGGTAGCCCGTCCAGAGCGTCCATTGGGGCGCGAGGTCGCTCCACGCGGCGGCTTTGCCGGCGATCATCGTCGCCACGTCGCCCGCGCCGAACGCGTAGATGGAGAGCAGGATGGCGCCGACGAAGATGAGAAACGTTTGGATGATGTCGGTGATGATGACGCCGAAGAATCCGCCGAGGGTGACGTAGAGCCCGACGACGCCGAAGACGATGGCGACGGAGACCCAGCGATCGAACGGGAGGAACTCTTCGGCGAACTTGCCCGTGCCGACGGCGATGAACATGAGGTTGGCGATCATCAAGATCAGGAGGAACGTGGCGGCGGCGACGCGCGCCATCTCGGCGTCGCGATCCTCGCCGAAGCGCGTTTTGTTCCACTCGGCGAAGGTCATCACGCCGGAACGCCTGATATACTTGGCTTGGAACGCCATAAAGAAACAGATAATGAGCCATCCCCAGAAAATGTGCGTCATCCAGATCGCCTGCAATCCGAGAAAGAACATCGCGCCGACAAGCGCCATCGTTCCGCCGATGTCGATGTAGCTCGAGCTGCCGGAGATGCCGAGCATCCACCATGGGATGTTACGGTCGGCGAGGTAAAACGAATCGAGCTTCTTTGTGGCTTGCTTGCGGATGACGAATCCGACGGCGGCGACGCCGACAAGATAGCCGAAAATGATGAGCAGATCGACGATGTGAAAATCCATACTCGTTCCTTTTCGTTAGCGCGACGCTCGGTCGCGGCGTTCGAGAGTTTCGGCGAGGAGGTCGAACTCCTCTTCGAGCGCGCGGTAGAGCGCCCGATATCGTTGATGAAGATCGGCGTAGAACCCCGCGTTCGCCGAGGGGGCGATCGGATCGGCGACGCGAACGGCGCGGCTCGCGACGTCGTCGGCGTCTCGGTAGGCGCCCGCTCCGAGCGCGGCGATAAGCGCGGCGCCGAACGCGGCTCCCTCGGGCGCGTTGACGACAACCGTCTCGACGTTGAACATATCGGCGATGATTTGTCGCCAGAGCGGACTCTTCGATCCGCCGCCCGAGACGCGCGCCGTCGGGGCGTCGAGTCCCGCCTCGCGGATAAGTTCCATCGAGTCGAGCAATCCAAACGAGACGCCCTCGATCACCGCGCGGATGAAATGCGCCTTCGTGTGGCGCGACGTGGCGCCGACGAACGTACCGCGCGCGTTGGGG
>WJMR01000125.1 GCA_014727845.1 Ignavibacteriales bacterium | reverse complement strand
TAGCATGGGTGAACACGAGCGAAGAGGAAATTCAGGAAAAGCTCCGCACAGTGGGCTTGGATGTAAAAATCGAAGAATTAGAAAAAGGGAAAAGCGGAGAATACGTATTTAATGGGCAAAAGGTTCTTGTTTATATAAGAGAGCAATACGCAGGTATTGCATATAAATTCCATCTATGTGAATGCAAAACGATTAGTGGATTCATTGCAAGAAATAGGTACGAACGATACGTTGTTTCAACCCGCACGGATGGCCTTTTCAATGTGATTAACAGAAGATCCGGAGAAGAGATAGAGAAAGAGATAGAAATGGAAGTCTGTATGAATTGTTTATCTGAAATAAATTATAAAGGTTACAAAAACGATTATTATAAAAGAAACAACATATATAAGAATTTTTCTTTAAGTGATTATTTAAGTAAAAACGAGACAAAGCATAAGCAATTACCTCGCCACAATGATAGAACGGCGCCAATAAACGACTATACGGATGATTGGGAAGCAAGAAGTAAGGAATACCGTGAAGACGTGAATTGGCGTTGCGAGGAATGTAACAAAGACCTTTCTCACAAAGAGTTAAGACAGTATCTTCATGTTCACCACAAGGATGGAAAGAAGTACAATAATTACAATGCAAACCTAAAAGCCCTGTGTATAGAATGCCATTCAAAGAAGCATGAACATATGGATAGAAATAAAGTCCGGAATTTCCGTAGTGATTTTAGAAGAATAGACGGATAGATCATAATCTTGTCCTCCACGCCCTTACTCAGTTTCCACGACGTCTCGCTCCGCTTTGGGGAGCGGGAGATCCTGAATAACTTTAACCTTGAAGTATCCGAAGGCGAGAAGCGCGTGCTCGTGGGCGGCTCGGGGTCGGGTAAGTCGTCGTTGCTGAAGGCGGCGCTGGGTTTTGTAAAAATCGCGTCGGGCGAGATCTTCTATAGAGGAGAGCCGACGACGCCCGACGTGGCGGCGCGCGCGCGAAGGGAGATCGCCTACGTGGGGCAGGAACAGCCGCTCGGCGCGGGCGCGGTGCGGGATTTCCTCGAAGAGACGCTCGACTACCGCGCCAATCGCGGACGTCGTCGAGAAATCCGCGAGCGCTTCGGCGAACGGCTCGACTTCTTCGAGTTGCCCGCGGACGTCCTCGATTGGGAGACGGCGCGACTATCCGGCGGCGAGAAACAACGCGTCGCGCTCTCGTTGGCGGCGTCGTTGGGCAAGAAGGTGTTTTTATTGGACGAAGTAACCTCGGCGCTCGACGCGCGTCTCCGCGATAAGACGCTCGATTTGTTCCTCGGCGAGCCGTCGTGGACGACGATCGTCGTTACGCACGAGTCGTACCGTCCCGAAGGTGCGACGTATAAAACGACGACGTTGGGGGCGTCGTGAACGGGGCGATCGACATATCCTATTGGGCGTTGGCGCTCTCGGCGGCGTTCGCGCTCGCGCCGATCGTTCTCTCGGCGGCGTTCCGCTTGCGTCTCGTCAAAGACGTCGTCGTCTCCTCGCTACGGATGTCGGCGCAGTTGGCGTTGGTCGGGTTCTTTCTGGAGTATCTGTTCGCGTGGAACAACGCGTGGCTGAACGTCGCGTGGTTTGCGACGATGGTCGTCTTCGCGTCGTTCGCGGCGGTGGGGCGGTCGTCGCTCAATTGGCGGCGTTTCTTCTTCCCGATGTTCGCGGCGTTCTTGATCGCCGGCGGCTCGACGACGCTCCTGTTGAACCTGTTCGTCGTGGATTTGGAGAACCCGTTTTCGGCGCGCTACGTCATCGCCGTCGGGGGTATGCTTTTGAGCAACTCGATGCGCGGGACGATCGTCGGGGTGGGGGATTTCTATCACGACCTGCGCCGCGACGAGGGGCTGTATTTGTTTCGGCTCACGTTGGGCGCCACGTTCTTCGAGGCGGCGGCGCCGTATTTTCGTCGGAGCGTGCGCGCGGCGTTGAAGCCGACGATAGCGGCGATGGCGACGATGGGCGTTGTCTCGTTGCCGGGTATGATGACGGGGCAGCTCTTGGGCGGTTCCTCGCCCGCCGTGGCGGTGAAGTATCAGATCGCGATCGTCTTCGCCATCTTGGGCGCGACGACGTTGACCGTCGCGTTGGGCATCGGACTTACGTACCGCTTCGCGATCGACGCCTACGGAAGATTGAAAGAAGAGTGGCTCGGCGATTAGTTTGACATTATTCGTTTTATTGACAATATTATCCAACTATTGAATAAGCGAGGGACGCGATGACATCTCAAGAAGCGCGAACCATCCTACGCGACGCGTTGTTCGAGGATTTTATTCTTTCAGACGAATATCAAGACCGCTACTACTTGAAGGAGCAGATCCTCGAGGCGTTTCCGCATCTCGCGGAGGGCGCGGTGTATCGTGCGATAGACAACGCCAACGAAGCGGTCGCCGCGCCGAGAAAAGCGGCGGACTACATAGAGACGCTTGTCAAACAATTCGAGTGGGACGATTGATCCTCGCTTCTCCGTTACTCGCCCACGATACGGCGCATAGGACGTGGAGCGTACCGGAATATATCTTCGATCCGACCAACCCGTTTTTTCTCGCGCTTATCATTTTCTCGTTGGTCGCCGTCGTAACCTACGTGTATATTTACCACGTCCATCTTCCGCAACGGCGCCGACATGCGAACGACCGACGGAAACTTCTTCTCAAAAACGCGCGACTCTCGGCGCTCTTCACGGAACTCAACCCCGATCCGACCTTGCGGGTGGATAGACGCGGTATGGTTGTGGACGCGAACAAAGCGGCTCGAATAATCTTCGCGTTCGAGATCGAAGAAAAGAAGAAGATTCGAGAGATTCTCCCGTTCCCCGAGGCGGACGTTCTGAGATTGATAGACGAGGGCGAGTCCGAGGAGAAAACCGTTTCTCTTCTCGGCGATTACTACGCCGTCAAGATTGTCGGCGCCAAAGAGCTTGGGATGGCGCATTTGTATTGTCATAACATAACAAAACGCAAGCTCCTCGAGGATGAGTTGCTGGCGAACCAGAAACAAGTTAGAGAATTGAACCACCATCTCCGCAAAGCGATCGACCGCGAGCGGAGTCGCGTGGCGAAAGCGTTGCACGACGGGCTGGTGCAGCGGCTGTTGCTCATCAATCTCGACGCGCAATCGGCGAACCAACGCGGGGAAATATCCGACGCGGCGACGGAGAAGATTCTCGAGAGCGTCGAGGCGGCGGTCGCCGAGGTGCGCGAGTCGATTTACCAATTGGAGCCGCGCGGCTTGGTCGATCGGGGATTGGAGAGCGCGCTCAAAGGGTTGTGCGAGAGCTTCGCCGCGGAGACGGGCGTTCGCGGCGAGTTCGTGATCGAGGAAGTGGACGGGCGGTTCGCGCTCGACACGCAGACGCAGATCTATCGTATTGTGCAAGAGGCGCTCGGCAACATACGAAAGCACGCGCGCGCCAAATCGTTCTTCGTGCAGGCGGTGGCGCGCGACGGCGAGTTGCGACTCGTGATCTCCGACGACGGGGTCGGGTTCGACCGCGAGAAGGAGAGTGGGAAGCAAGACGGATTCGGATTACGCAACATCGAGGATCGAGCGCTATCGATCGGCGGCGAGCGCTCGATAGAGTCGCATCCCGGCGAGGGAACCACCGTAGCCGTGCGCATACCTCTTGGCAGATAGCGGCGGTGGATCGGGCGTTAGGGGAGTTACTATACCGCTTCCAAGCGAGAGAGAAAGAGATAATCTAAATGACTTTTATCGACGCCGTTTTCTACTTATCGATCCTTCTATGGATTGGTCCCGCCGTTCGACAATTCAACACCCGGTATCGATACCCGTTTCTGATGTTGGCGCTTACGGATCCTATCGCGGTGGCGGCGATGATACTCGCGAAAACGTTCGGAGCGACGATATCGATTCACCCATATCACGCGCTCGTTCCGCTGTTTTTTCTCTCGTTCTACTTCCAAGAGGAGCTTAAGAACAAGGCGCTCAGGGGGGGAATCTTTCTTACGGCGCTTGTCGGAAGTTACGTCGTCTTCGGCGCGTCGCAACATATTCTGATGGTGATAAATCTCCTGATCGTGGCGGAACTCCTAAAGCGCGCCTTTATTTGGGTCAACACACGTAACGAAATCAACCTATTCCACTTCGTGTTTATTCTCTACATAATTTCGGGTTTAATAAAATTAGGATACATCGGTTCGACGCTCGCCGAATCGCCGATTGTTTTTACCGTCGCGACGACGTATCAGCTACTCGTCGCGGTGTTCTATAGCTACTACCAAGAAGAAGAGCCGCGCTTGGCGATTAAACTCCCGCAACCCTCCGAAACCGAAGAGGAGAATCTATGAACGCGACGCAAGCCGCCTTTCCGCTTAAGACGAAACGTCGTCATCTCAAGGAGCTGAAAACGTTCGAGGACGTGATAGCCGAAGGGCGCGCGCTTGTGGATTGCGCCGTGCAGTCGATCGATTTCCGCGAGCGCGACTTCGATTGGTCGGCGATTTCGCTTCACAACGTCGTCTTCCTCGGATGTCGGTTTAGCGACGAAGACGAGGACAAGGTGCGACGAGCCGGCGGCGTGCTCTATCCGCCGTTCGAGGGGATACCCTACAACCCGTACCGCAAGACGCTCTACGATTGGCGTGAACTCGCGGCGCCGAGCGCGACCGACCCGACGACCTCGACCGACTTGGCGATTTACCGTCACTTTTCCCGAACGCGCCACAACCCCGACATCAACGAGGCGTTGGCGCAACGCGTGCACGACCACGCCGCGGACGACGCGTTGCGCGATCTACTCGAATTCGACGACGAGGGGATGACAAAGAAAAAGTGCGTCGGGTTTATGGGAGGGCACGGAGCGCCGCGCTCCTCCGTGTTCTATCGGAAGGCGGCGATAGCCGCGAAACGACTGACAGAACGCGGCTTCTACGCCGTTTCGGGCGGCGGACCGGGCGTGATGGAGGCGGCGAACCTCGGCGCCTATCTCGCCGGCAAACCCGACGACGTTCTCTTCGACGCGATCGACTATATGAAAACAAGCGACGTGTGGAAGGACGACGGATACATCCAACGTTCAATCGACGTCGTCGAGAAACACGACGGCGCCGACTCGCTCGCCGTACCCACGTGGTTCTACGGTCACGAGCCGAGCAACGTCTTCGCGACGAGCGTGGCGAAATATTTTTCCAACAGTATCCGCGAGGATACGCTCCTCGCGATCGCGCTCTACGGCGTGGTCTATGCGCCCGGCAGCGCGGGCACCACGCAGGAGATATTCCAAGACGCGGCGCAGAACCACTACGGCACGTTCGGATACTACAGCCCGATGGCGTTCCTCGGCGTCGAGCGATACGAAATCGAGACGATGATTTATCCGCTCCTCCGACAACTCTCCTACGGCAAGCCCTATCACGATTTGCTTTTCGTCTCGGACGACCCCGAAGCGATCGCCGACTTCATCGAGAAAACCGAGCCAATAAAAAAAGGCGCCTCTTAAGGAGACGCCTTT
>WJMR01000124.1 GCA_014727845.1 Ignavibacteriales bacterium | reverse complement strand
GGGGACGGTGAACGGGTAGGGGAAGAAGTTGCCCGTCACCCCCGAGGCGACGGTCGTCCACGTGGCGCAGGAATCGACGGAGAGCTCGATGTTAATCCCTTCGACGCCCAAAACCATCATATCGACGGTTTGCGTTTCTCCGGCGCGCCATATTTCTCCGCCGTTGGGCGTCGTTAGCTCGAGGGATCCCCTAATCCGGAACGGCGCTTCGGATTGCGATCTAACGCCGAAGTCGTACAGGTCGGTTACCCGCACGAGCGCGTTCGACGTCTCGAATCCCGGTACCGTCCAATCGTAGCCGCCTTCCGCGGCGGCGTACATCGAGGTTGCGGAGAACCAATTCAATCCGCCGTTGGTGGAATACTCGACGAGCACGTCCGTCGAGTCGTCGATGTTCCACGTAATCCGCTCGGTCGTTTCCGCCGTCAGCGTTTCGCCCCCGTCGGGGTAAGTGAGATCGAAATTGCCTCGGTTAAACACCAACGTCGTAATTGCGGCGTCTCGCTCGGCGATAAGGACGTCGGCGTCTTTCATACCGTGCACGTTAGTCTTGCCGTCCATATCCGCCGCGTGGACCGCCACCACGCCGCCCAATCCGGAAGCGATGATTACGGGCGCCGCGAACGTTCCGCCGCCCAAGTTCTCGAGCATCCCGACCGACGAATCCGCGAAGTCCGAGTAGAGGATGTCGTTGTCGCCGTCGTTGTCCATATCGGCGACGTGCACGCTCAGCGCGTCCACAAATTCGAGCAAGACCGTCGGCGTAAAGTTTTCGGCGCCGTCGTTAGTGTAGAGGATAATTTGATCGTTGGAGGAGGTGCATCCGACGACGTCCATATCGAGGTCGCCGTCCATATCGGCGACGTGGAAGTGGGTCGGCCACGTAACCGTTCCGATAACCCGTTGCGTTTCGAAGCTCTCGTATGCCGCGTTGCGGTACCACGCGAACTTATCGTCGCGCTCCGAACTCGAGACGACGTCGAGCCGGCCGTCCCCGTCGAGATCGACGATTTGGACGTGGTTGGCGCCGTCGGCGAGAGAAGTGAGTATCTGCGCTTCGCCAAAGCCGCTGTCGGATTGGTTCTTAAACCATACGATTTGGTCGTCCACGTTCATCGCCGCCGCCACGTCCGGATCGCCGTCGCCGTCGAGATCGGCGGCGTGCACCGACTCGGGTCCGGCGCCAAGTCCGTCGATCATAAACGACGATTGAAACGATCCCGTCCCGTTGTTTTCGTACCACATCACGCGGTACGTTACATTATAACTGCCCGACGCCACCACGTCCACGTCGCCGTCCAAATCGACGTCCGTCGCGTACACGCTGTTGGCGCCTTGGAGCGCGTTGTCGATGTCGATCGGTTCGTTGAACGAGCCGTCGCCTAAATTCTTCTGCCAAAAAACCGTGTTGGCGCTCTCCAACGCGACGACGACGTCGAGCAAGTTGTCCCCGTCTAAATCCGCCGCGAATACGTCCAGCACGCCGTTTGACATTAAGTTAACCGGCTCCTTCGAGCCGAAAACGATTTGCGCGTTCGTCGCGCTCGAGAGTGAAACGAGAATAAGGAGAGATAAGCCAAAGGTAAAACGCCGCCGTGCGTTCATCTGCTTCCCCGATTATATGAGTGGCTCAAATGCCGCGATCGGTTCCGTCCGCCCCGACGAACGAACGCTCGCGCCCTGCGTAAAGAATATAATAAATTTCTCGCGGTTATTGTGTTACGTATATCACTCCGCGGTTTCGCGTAGCCGCTCCGAAACGCTCTTGCGCGCGGGCGGCTCCTCCTCCACGAACGCCAACAGCGCCGACGTCTCGCTCGGCGTCATCCGAGCGTAGGCGAACTCCGCCTCCGTCAGCCGATACCGATCCTCGATCTCGACCTCCATCTCCAACGCCGGGCGCGCCTCCTCCTCGAACGACCGCCACTCCGCGCCGCCGATCTCCGTCGCCTCCGTAACGCGGTGACGCTCCCGCATCTTCGCCACAACGTCGTTCCAATCCGACACCTCCGACTCCAAGCGCCGCCACAACCGGCTCGCGCGCAACGACGACAACGCCGACGGCTCGCCCTTCTCGTATTGACGCAACATCTTGCCCAACGCGTTATACGCCGATATCGCCTCGATCAACTTCACTTTCATCTCGTCTCCTTTTCCGTTAGTTCATTTTCGTGACGCCGCCGTCGTCCTCGACGTAACCGCGCTCGTTCGCGCCGTAGCGGAAGATCAACTTCGCCGACGACCCCGACGACGGCGGCTCCGGATATATACGCCATCCGCCAAGCTTCAGCATGTTCGCCTCCACCAACGGCACGTTAAACGACGCCTCGTCTTGCGTCAACACTATCCGATTGATCGGACTGAAATACACCTTCAACCCCTTGTCGTTGATCTCCGTCTTACCCTTGTTATAATAGATTAGCGAAAGGTCGTTCAACGCAATCACCTCCTCCGGGTCGAGTCCGTAACGCGGGTCGTAATAGGACGCGTAGAGATGCACCTCAAGATACGCCGAGCTTATGTCGTTCGGCAACGTGAAGGACTCGCTCTCGCTCGCGCCCGAATAGCCCGACCACAGGTTGTACGTGTTCTCGAACAGATGCAACGCCGCGCTCGTCCCGCTCTCAACCGCGACGACGCGGACGTAAACGTAACAGTGGGACCAATCAGCTCCGCCCCAGCTAAAGTCGTAATCGAGCGTAACCGTCTTGCCCGCCAGCGTCGTCGGTATCGGGCAACGCCACTTCGGTTGCGTCTGTCCGTCCCACCCGTCGTTCGTGATCTTGAAGTCGTCGCCCGTCAACGTTCCCGTGAAGTGCGTCTCGCCCGTCTGTTCCGTGAACGCCGAGGGGAAGCTCGCCAACGTCGTCGTCGAGTAGGTTTCCGTCGGATTCGTGAACACGCCGATCCGCAACAAGTCGTCCGTCCCGTCGTTGTATTTCATCTCGTCCGCGTCGAACGCGAACGCCGCTATCCTGCAGTCGTACGCGTTTTCGTGCATCGCCAACCGAAACGGGACGTCGTTCACGTCGCGAATCAACTGGAAGCCGACGTAATCGCCGACCGTATCGTAGTCGTCGAAGAGCCGACCGATCTGCACCATCGAGGCGTGGCCGCCATGCCACTGGATCGCGCTTAACCCGAACGAGCGCCCGCCCGTCGCGCCCCAAAACGCGCCGTCAACGTTCTCCGTCGAAAGAAGCAAGCGGTCGTTTCCGTTCGCCGCCGTTCCCGACTCCAGCACGTTCGTCTTTATATCCCAATTCGCAATCGTCCCGCCGTCGAGCGCGTTGATCACGCCCTTGATATACACGTTGTCCGTCGCGTATAACCCGTAGCCCGAAAGCGCGCCGAAGTCCGCGTCCGTCAACCCGTCCAACCGACCGAGTTGCACCTTCAGCTTGCTCGCGCTCAACCAGTCCGACCAACTCGACACCCCGTCCTGCACCCGCAAGAACGGCGCGTTCGTCTCGTCGGCGTAGAGACCGATCGTGCCGCGCCTATCGGCGTCCGTCTCCGAGCCGATACGAACCAAGTCGTCGCCCGCCGTCACTACATCCGTCGTCGTCGGATGACTCCACGTAAAGCCCGTCGCGGGGAGCGCGCTGATCTTGTTGCCGACGCCGCCGACGTTCACGCCCGTCACCTTGAGCGCGTAACGCTTCACGATCGTCGAGCCGCTCACGTCAACGCGTTGACAAAGCAACACGTCCCCCGAAGCGAACGGCGTAACCTTGACG
>WJMR01000123.1 GCA_014727845.1 Ignavibacteriales bacterium | reverse complement strand
CTCGATATCCGCGATAACCGCGTCGTAATCTTGGGCGGTAATAATGTCGGGCAGTTTTCGTCTGAATTTTGGATTACGGAGTCGCGTCGCCGGGTTATCTTCTATGAGATCGTTCTTAACCGCGTAGCTAAACAGACCGCGAAGCGCGGCGAGCTTCCTCGCCACCGACGACGCTCCCATCCCGAGCGCGTTTAAGTAAACGAGAAACCGCTTGATATCTCGATGGGAAATCGTCGCCAAGTCGGTCTTCTCGCGTTCGCGGCAGAAGTCGAGGAATTGCGATAAATCCTTCCGATAGGCGACGACGGTTCGGGGCGCCGCTCGATCAATGGCTTCGAGTTTTTCGAGATAGTTCTCGACGACTATCGCCACGTCGGCGGCAGGCGCCATAGCTTAGCTCTCGCCTTCGACGATCTCGTTACAATTCGGGCACTTAAGGTACGTCCCGAGTTTCGAGTTGTATTTCGATTCCACAAAATAATAGTCGCAGTGGGGGCATTTCTTATCCACGGGTTTGCTCCACGAAAGGTAGTCGCAGTCGGGATATTGGTCGCACCCGTAGAACGACCTCCCCTTCTTCGATTTCCGCTCGGTGATCTCCCCTTTTTCGCATTTCGGGCATTTTACGCCGAGCGTTATGTTCTGCAGGTAATCGCAATCGGGGTAGCGTTCGCACCCGATAAACCTACCGAATCTTCCGTTCCGATAGACCGCGCGCGCGCCGCATTTCGGGCACTTCTCGCCCGTAAATTCCGGCTCGTCGTTCCCCTTCCGGAAATCCTTCAACGACTTGACGTTCTTGCACTCGGGATAGTTCGTGCATGCCAAGAATTTGCCGTATCGCCCGATCTTAATCGTCATCTCGCCGCCGCACTTATCGCAGAGGATTTTCTCCATATTCTGCTCGGCTTTCTCGAGCGTTTCGGCGAAAGGATAGTAGAAATCCTTCAGCGCCGCTTCGTACTCGAGGTCGCCTTGGGCGATCTTATCGAGGTCCGCCTCCATTTTGGCGGTAAAGGAGACGTCCACGATGTTCGGGAAGTTCTTGACGAGAATCTCGTTGACGCGGCGTCCGAGCTCGGTGGATTGCAGCTTCCGCTCCCGCTGCTCCACGTAGTTCCGATCGAGGATCGTCGAGACGATCGTCGAGTAGGTGCTCGGTCGTCCGATACCCTTGCTCTCCAACTCTTTGATGAGCGAACTCTCGGAATAGCGCGGCGAGGGTTTCGTGAACTGTTGTTTCTTCTCGAGATCGGCGAGCGGGAGCGCCTTACCCTTCTCCAACCCCGTCGGTAACGCGTCGGGTTCCTCCGCGCCATCTTCCTTTTCTTCCGACTCGAAGTAAACTTTCATAAATCCCTCGAATAGCGTCACTTGCCCGCTCGCCCGAAACGTAAATTCGTCGGCGGAAATCTCGACGGTCGTCTGTTCGAGGATGGCGGGAGTCATCTGCGAGGCGACGAATCGGTTCCAGATGAGACGGTAGAGATTGAAGGAGCGTTCGTCTAAGAATTCCTTCACGCGCTCGGGCGTGTATTCGAGGGAGGTCGGGCGAATCGCCTCGTGGGCGTCCTGCACGTTTTGCCCTTTCTTGCCGTAGGGAACGCCGGATTTCGGGAGGAACTTGCTCCCGTATTCGCTCTCGATGTGCTCCCGAGCGTCGTTCACAATCTCCGAGCTCAAGCGGGTCGAGTCGGTTCGCATATAGGTGATCAAACCGACGGAGCCGGCTTTGCCCAGCTCGACGCCCTCGTAGAGCCGTTGGGCGACGCGCATCGTTTGGCGTGGTCGCATCCGCAACGCGCGGCTCGCTTCGGCTTGGAGCGTGCTGGTGATAAACGGGGGCGCGGGTTTCCGACGCTGCTCCTTCTTGGTTACGTCGCTAACCTCGAAGCGTTTCTTCGCCTTAATCCGATCGTACACCTCCGTCGCGGATTTCTCGTCGGGCATCGCCGCGTATTTAGCGCTGAACTTTCGCCAATCCTCCTCGCTCATTTCGGGTTTCGGAGGCACCTTAATTTCTTTACCCTCGATCGAGTGGAGCCGAGTCCTGAACGCCTCGGCTTTCTCTCCAAAAAAGCCGTTAATAAGCCAATATTCGGTGGCACGGAACGCGTCAATTTCCGCGTCGCGCTCGCAGATAAGTCGGAGCGCCACGGATTGCACGCGCCCGGCGGAAAGCGAGTTGTCGCTCTCCTCGAGAATGGCGCGCCAGAGGAGCGGACTAATCTGATAGCCGATGATACGATCCATCACGCGTCGCGCCCGTTGGGAATCGACAAGCGACTCGTCGATGCTTCGGGGATTGTCCATCCCCCGCTTCACGCCGTTCTTGGTGATCTCGTTAAAAAGAACGCGGGAGACGTTAGCGCCCTTCTTCCCGTTGACGACCTCGGCGATATCGAGCGCGATCGCCTCGCCTTCGCGGTCGGGGTCGGTCGCGATGAAGATGTGGTCGCTCTTCGTCGAAAGGGAGCGGATCTTCTTGATGATATCCCCTTTGCCTCGGATGGTGACGAACTTGACTTTGAAGCCCTCGTCAACGTCCACGCCGAGCTTGGATTTCGGTAGATTCCGAATATGCCCGACCGTCGCCTCGACGACGTAGTTCCTGCCTAAATATCGGTTGATCGTCCTCGCCTTTGCGGGCGACTCGACCAGCACTAAGTTTTTCGCCATAATTGAGAGTAATTTCGCCGTTTCGTTTACAAGTTTAAATAGCGGTCGTTCGTTATATCGGCGCGTTAGTTAATCGCGTCCGAGAGGTAGAGCATCGTTCGGCTGCCCGCCGGCGTTGATTGATCGATCTCGAAGATGGCGGCGAGCAACAGATAGTTGAGGTCTTCTTCGAGGATATCCTCGTCTTCGGGGAAATCCTCGAGCCGTTCGATGATGAGATCGACGTCCTCGGGGGTGAGCAAGCCGAGCCGCTCGAGCGAGAGGAGCCAATCGGCGTTGGCGCGACCGAGGCGTTCGGTTTCCCGTTCGCTTAAGGATCGAAAGCCGCCCTTCTCTGTGGTTTCGCGCAAGCCGCGATTGGCGACGAGCTTTTCGTAAATCCAGCTATAGGCGGCCGCGTAGGCGCCGCTCTCCTTACGCGAATCCGCGTCGAATCCCGTCTCCCCCGCTCTGCCCGAGGCGAGCCGATCGAGTATCTCTTCGACGCGCTTCGACTCGAACGGTTCGGCGGGACGGGAATTATTCGAGGAGATCGGCATATGCTTCCACAAGTTTGTCTTCAATCGCTTTCATGCGCGCCCGTTCGGCGGCGGTTTGGTCGTCGTATCCGAGCAGATGCAACACGCCATGAACGATAACCCGGGCGACTTCCGCCGGGCGTTCGACGCCGAAACGTTCGGCGTTTTCTTCGGCGACCTCGGGCGAGCAAATCACTTCGCCGTCGAGCGTTTCGCCGTCTTCGGAGTAGTCGAAAGAAATAACGTCGGTCGCGTAATTATGATTAAGAAATTTTTTATTAATATCCAAAATGCGCGCCCGTTCGGCGAGGTCTATTTCCAACGAGCGGAGCTCGAATCCTAAATCCCGCTTCATCGCCGCCACGAGTCGGTGCACGTCGCGTTTCCGAATCCCGAAGTCGCGATCCGTATAAACGCGCACGCCCTTCACTCGGCGCCGCCGATCGATTGCGCGGTTAGTTTCGCGAATTTCACGTAGCGCTCGGCGGAGGCGGGTAAATCGCCGATCTCCTCGGGCGTCAAGTCGCGGAGCGGTTTCGCCGGAACGCCCGCCGCGAGGGTTCCGCTCGGTATCCGCGCGCCGGGCGGAACCACCGCCCCCGACGCCACCGCGGCGTGTTTCTCGACCGTCGCGCCGTCCAACACCACCGCGCCGATGCCGACCAAGCACTCGTCCTCCAGCGTGCAGCCGTGCAGCTTAACGCTGTGACCGATCGTGCAGCCGCTCCCGATAACGAGCGGGTGCGTCTCGCGGGTTACGTGGAGCATCGAGCAATCTTGCACGTTCGTCCGCGCGCCGATGCGCACGTAGTTGACGTCGCCGCGGATCACCGTGTTGAACCAGACGCTCGCCTCCTCGCCGATCTCCACGTCCCCGACTACCTTGGAGCCGGGCGCGAGAAAGACGGTCGGGTCGATCGTCGGGTTCAAATCTAAATAGGGAAATATCTTGCCGTCGTCGCGCATATCCTTATCCGTCGAATTTCGGCGGCGTCCATCCCGGGCGCTCCCACTCGACGAGCTCGAGCCGTACGACGCCGAGCCACACGTTGAGATGCGCCACGAGGGGAATCGCCGCCTCGTCGTTCGTAAACAGCCCCTCGAATTCTCCCGTCAGCCCGAAAACGCTCGTGAAGTCGAGCGCGCCGTCGAGTTTAACGCACTCGACGGGATACCCGATCGCGTCGATCTCGACGGGTTCGGGGTTCGTGTAGTAGTTGATGGTGGTGATAAACTCGGCTTCGTTGGCGAAACAAGGGACGTCCACCGTTCGTCGTTCGCCGAATCCCATCCTCGCGAAGTAGAAGATCGAGACGCCGTCTTGCATTTTCGAGGAGACGGCGCCGCTCGAATCCGCCCATTTCCCCGGATCGTCGGTCGTCCCCTTCTCCACGCGCACGCGGTTCCTACTATAGTCGAAGTCGTAGGTCAGTTGGAACGTGTGATCTTCTTTGAACACCCACGCTTGGAAAAGTCGGGAGAAGTGGTCGGGATCGCCGAGATAGGAAATATAGTGATGATCGACGGTTACGGGCGCGGACGGATAGGAGGTAATCCTCGCCTCGGTTTTCAGGACGCGCTCCCCTTTGTTTCGCGTTTTCTCGAGGACGTTCAGCCGCACCTCGCCTAACTCGAGATTGAAGAACGAGACGGTATAGAGGAGCGATTCGCCGGTCACGAGTCGTCGCTCGACGTTTTGCGCGCCGAGATCGGCGACGCCTATGAGCGCCGCCGCGAGGATACCGAGGATAACCCGGTTCATTCGTAATCTTCAAGCAACGCGCGCGCGACGTCGAAGAGCTCCATCGCCTTGGCGACGTGGTCGTCCTCTTCGATCATCACGGTGTACCACCCGTTGTATTTCCAGTAGTTCCGCGCCACCTGCGCTTTTAATCTCGTTTTGAGGTAGTCGTAGTCGTGCTCGATCAAGTCCTCGTCGATTTCGACTTCTTTCTCCTCCGCGAACTCGATCAAGCTCTCGACGTCCTCGTCGCTAAAGAAGAACTCCTCTTTGAACTTTTGCAGATCGTCGCCGTACTCGGTTTCGATCTCGGCGCCATGCTCGTCGAGATAGTGAAGCGTAAAGAGGTAGAACATATTGTGACGGAGGAGGTTCGTCGTGGCTTTCGTGACGGTGTCGGAGACGACGATATAATCGGGCGTAATGCCGCCGCCGCCGTAAACGGTTCTGCCGCCGTTGGTCGTGAAGACGGGTTTAGAGGTGTCGCGCTCGGCTACGTGCTCGATGTTCTCGCCTTCCTCCTCCTCGCGTTCGACGAGCTCCTCGTAGTAGGATTCGCGATCCTCGAACTCGCGTTGGATAAGCCGCCCCGACGGGGTGTAATATTCCGAGATCGTCAGTCGGAGGACGCTGCCGTCGCGGAGTGGGAAATTGCGTTGGACGAGCCCCTTACCGAAGGTCGTCTCGCCGATGATGAGTCCGCGGTCCCAATCTTGAATCGCGCCCGAGACGATCTCGCTCGCCGAGGCGCTTCCTCTGTTGACGATGACGATCATCGGGAGGTCCTCGTAGGGCGAAGGCGCCATAGCGTGATAGTCCTCGTCGAAATCCGAGCGCCGACCGCGGGTGTACACGATCTTCTTGTCGTCGGAGAGGAATAAGTCGCTAATCCGAAACGCTTGATGCAGGTAGCCGCCGCCGTTGTTGCGGAGATCGAGCACGAGGCGTTTCATCCCTTGGGCTTTCAGTTCGGCGAGGGCTTTGGTCAGCTCGTCGAAGGTGGTTTCGGCGAAACGGTTGAAGGAGACGTAGCCCGTCGAGTCGTCCAACATAATATTGGCGTTGACCGAGTAGATGGGAATTTTATCTCGCGTGATGGTGTATTCGATCGGTTCGTCCATCCCGACGCGCTCGACGAGCACGGATACTTGGGTGCCCTTCTCGCCTCGCAATTTCTCGCGCACTTCGTCGTTGGTTATGCCGATCGCGTCTTCGCCGTCTATCTCGACGATTCTATCGCCGGCTTGGATGCCGAGCTCTTCGCTCGGTCCGCCCGTGATGGGGGTGACGACGGTGAGCGTGTCGTCAACGACTTGAAACTCGATGCCGATCCCCTCGAAGTCTCCGCGGAAACGTTCCTCCTCGTCCTCTTGCTCCTTCTTCGAGAAGTACGCCGTGTGCGGATCCATATCCTCGATCATCCCCTCGATGGCGGAGACGACGAGTTTCTCGGAGTCGATCTCTTTATAGTAGTTCTTTTTCGCTATCGTCAGCACGTCGTTGAATTTCTGTATGCTGGCGAGCAGGTTGTCGTCGTCAAACGCGCTCTGGAGTTGCGTTCCGAGCAATACGCCCGATGTAAGCACCACGAGGAATAACGGAAGTCGGGATTTCCCCTCGGTGATTTTGCTTCGTAAGTCTGCCATTACGTTCTCTATCGTTCGTGCGTTTACCGCGCCGGACGCGCGATTTCGTTTAAACTCGAAATTAATAAATAAAAAAAACCGATGAGAGTCAAAACCCAAGCGGTTTCAATTTTCCGAATATATAATAAGATAGTAAGACGCGCGGCGACGGAGAACGGTTCGTCGGCAAACGCCGAGGGGCGTTGGCGAAGTCCCGAAAAATTGATATTTTTAGATTCCATAATCAGTTTATTACAGGGGCGGATATTGGTATTTCATAACACGTCGATACCGGAAGTTTTCGTCGTCGAGTTGGAGCCGAGGCGCGACCCGCGCGGTTATTTCGAGCGAGTCTTCTGCGCCGAGGAGTTCCGCGAGGCGGGGCTGGTCGATCGTTTCGTGCAGACGAATTTCTCCTTCACCGAGCGGAAGCATACGCTGAGAGGGATGCACTACCAGATAGAGGGCGCGGAGGAAGTGAAGCTGGTGATGTGTCCGCGCGGTCGAATTCTCGACACGGTGATCGATATGCGCGAGGATTCCCCCACCTTTGGCAAACACGAGCAAGTTGAATTAAGCCAAGACAACCATAAGCTGATGTATGTCCCCGAGGGATTCGCGCACGGTTTCCTCACGCTTGAGCCGAACAGCGCGGTACTCTACCACGTTTCGCAATTCTACGCGCCCGGCAAAGAGCGCGGCGTAAGGTGGAACGATCCGTTTTTCAATATTCCTTGGCCCGTCGAGGCGCCGAATCTTTCGGAGAAAGACGCCTCGCTACCCGACTTCAAACCGAAAGAGCGATGAAAGTACGACTGTTCAAACCGTGCGTCGGCGAGGAAGAGCTGGCGCAAATAAAGGAAGTCTTCGACATCTCGTGGCTCGGTATGGGCGGTAAGGTGCCGGAGTTCGAGAACAAGTGGAAGGCGTTTATCGGCGCGACGGCGGCGATGGGCGTCAACTCGGCGACGGCGGCGTTGCAGCTTGCGATCGGCGCGTTCGGTTTTCCGAAAGGCAAGAAGGTTCTCGTGCCCGCGCAAACGTTCGTCTCCACCGCCCTCGCGCCGCTCCACAACGGTCTCGACGTCAAGTTCGTGGACGCCGACGAGGAGACGCTCGGTATGTCGGTCGAAGACCTCGAGCGCAAGTACGACGAGGAGTGCGTCGCCGTTATGCCCGTTCACTTCGGCGGCCACCCCGTGAAGATGGACGCGGTCGTAGAGTTCGCCAACGCCAAGGGCTTGAAGGTGATCGAGGATTGCGCCCACACGCAAGGCGGCGAATACCAAGGCAAGAAGCTCGGAACCTTTGGCGACGTCGGTTGCTTCTCGTTCGAGGAGAAGAAGGGAATGACGACGGGAGACGGCGGCATGCTCGTCTCGGACGACGAGGCGCTGGTCGAGCGACTCCGCCCAACGCGCTGGCTCGGCATCGATAAAGATACATGGAAGCGGAGCGCGGGCTACACGCAAACGGGCGAGCAAGACGCCTACCACTGGTATTACGAAATCGACCACGCCGGCTTCAAGTTCAATATGAACAACCTCGCCGCCGCGATCGGGTTGGCGCAAATGGAGAAGCTCGATTGGATGAACGAGCGGAAAGCGCGCGCGATCGGTCGGTATATGGAGGGCTTGTCGGACGTCGAAGAGGCGCGCCCGATCGTGCCGTTCGACCTCGACGGCTATTCGAGCTACTGGATTTTCGGCTTGCGAGTTCCGAAACGCGACGAGCTTATTCTCCATTTGAAGGCGAAGGAGATCGCCACGAGCGTCCACTATACGCCGTTGCCGATGCATCCCCTCTTCAAAGATCACAAGGAGCCGTGCCCCGTCGCCGAGAAAGCGTACGGCGAGATGGTCACGCTCCCGCTCTTCCCCGAAATCTCGGACGAGGAGATCGACTACGTCGTGGAGCACGTGAGAACTTTTTACGGTAAATAGTTGTTGGATTTTGTGCGCGTTCGGCGCGGAACCACCATATAAGGAAAAGAATACGAAATGGCGGATTATGAAAAAGCTCTTGCGTGCGTCTATAGCGCCGCGGACGAATTGAACGACACGCTTCCCCCCGACGGGAAACTCGAGAAAAGCCCTAATACGGTGATATTCGGCAAGGATGGAAAACTCGACTCGCTCGGCATCGTTAATTTCATCGTGGCCGTCGAGGAGCAAATCGAGGAGGAGTTCGACGTGGAGTTGACGCTCGCCGACGAGAACGCCTCGGCGATGGAGGAAAGCCCGTTCGCGACGATGGAGTCGCTGGCGAAATACGTCGCCAAGCGCGTCGAGGAGGAATCGTAGTATCTCGATGAGCGTCAACGTGACGACGGTCGTCGTCGGCGATATGGAGGAGAACTGCCACATTGTCCGGAACGGCGCGGATGAGGCGCTTGTGATTGATCCGGGCGCCGAGGCGGAGAAGATCGTCGAGGCGATTGAGGCGACCGCCGCCACGCCGCTGGCGATTCTGCTTACCCACGCCCATTTCGATCACATCGGAGCCGTCGAGCCGCTGAAAAGCCGCTATCGGCTTCCGCTCTATCTCCACAAAAAGGAGGAGAAGCTCCTCAAGAGCGCGAACCTCTACACGCACCTCTTCGGAAAGGGGGGCAAGGTGGCGATACCCAAAGTCGATTATTACGTCGATCGGCTCGAGAATCCCTTCTCAATTGGTATGTTCGCAGTGCGGACCATCGAGACGCCGGGACACACAAAAGGCGGCGTCACGTTCGCGATCGGCGACGCGGCGTTTACGGGGGATACGTTGCTAAAAGGCGCGACGGGATCGCTGAAATTCCCCGGCGCGAATAAAGAGTTGCTGATCGAATCGTTAAAGACGTTGGCGACCCTTCCCCCCGAAACACGCGTCTATGCGGGGCACGGCGAACCGACGACGATCAGCGAGGAGCTCGAGACGAACGAACGTTTTCAGAAAGCGCTAAGCAAAGGCGTCGAAGAATGAACATAACGATTGACCGAATCGAGTACGCCCTCCCCGAGCGAATCGAGGATAACGAGTATCTCGGCAAGGAGCGTCCCGATTGGGATATGGAGCGCGTCGGCGAGCGCGCGGGCGTTTTCACGCGCCACATCGCCTCGGATGAAGAGACGGCGCTCGATTTCGCCGAGCGCGCCTGCCGGAAGCTCTTCGACGCGGAACCCGACGCGAAAGACGAGATCGATCTACTGATCTTCTGCACCCAAAGCCCCGACTACGTGATGCCGCCGAACGCCTACGTCCTCCAGAAGCGGCTCGGTTTGAAGGAATCTATCTTCGCCTACGACTTCAACCTCGCCTGTAGCGGCTATATCTACGGCTTGGCGATGGCGCAGGCGTTTATCCGTTCCGGGATGCGCAAGCGCGCGCTCTTGGTTACGGGCGACACCTACTCGAAGTTCATCCACAAAGGCGACCGCTCCGCCCGCACCCTCTTCGGCGACGGCGTCGCGGCGACCCTCGTCGGAACGACCGACGACGAGACCGTCGGCATGCTCGATCTCGAGATCGGATCGGCGGGCGCCGACTACGACAAGTTTATGATTCCCGGCGGCTTCTGTCGCGTTCCCTCCTCCCCCGAAACGCGCGAGGAGACGACCGACAAGAGCGGCAACGTCCGCACACTCGAGGATATTCATATGGACGGCATGGGCGTGCTCACGTTCATCAACTCGCGAGCTCCTAAGCAGATTAAAAAACTCCTGAAGCGGCACAACAAAACGATCGAGGACGTCGATCGCTACGTCTTTCACCAAGCGAGCAAACTCACGCTCGACTCGCTCGAGCGCGCACTGAAAATGCCCGAAGGGAAATCGTATCGGAACCTCGACCGCGTCGGCAACACCGTTTCCGCCTCCATACCGATCGCGCTGAAGGACGCGCTCGACGAGGGCGCCGTCGCTCCGGGCGACTTAATCCTCCTGAGCGGATTCGGCGTCGGACTGTCTTGGGGATCGATACTCTATCGAATGTAATTGAACGCTAATAGAACGAGACTCCGTTATGCACACCGACTTTTTCATCGAAGTATTTAAAGAGAACCCCAACGACGACGCGATCGTTTGGCGCGACCGCCGCTTTTCTTACGAGTGGCTCCTCGCGAGAATCGAGCATTGGACGAAGGAGATCGAACGCCAAGCGCTCGAGCACGGATCGGTCGTCGCCATCGAGGCGGACTTCTCCCCCAACGCGGTCGCGCTCTTCTTCGCGCTTATCGAGTTCGACGCGACGATCGTGCCCCTCACCAAGGCGGTCGAGAAGCACAAGGAGAAGTTTCTCGAGATCGCCGAGTGCGAGTGGCTCGTCGAAATCGACGAGAAGGACGAGGGAACTTTTCGGAAACTCGATCGCCGCGCCACGCACGAATATTTCCAAACCTTGCGCGAGCGGAAGCATCCCGGCGTCGTCGTCTTCTCCTCCGGCACCACGGGCAAACACAAGGCGTCCGTCCACGATCTCGTTCCCCTGCTCGAGAAGTTCCGCGTACGCCGGCACAAGCGCCGCGCCGTCACGTTCCTTCTCTACGACCACCTTGGCGGCGTCAACACGATGCTCTACATCCTCTCGAACGGGGGGTGCGTGGTGACGGTGCAAGACCGCGATCCCGACAGCGTTCTCGCCGCCGTCGAAAAATTCGAGGTCGATATGTTGCCGACCTCTCCGACGTTCATAAATCTTATGATCTTCGGCGAGGCGTATAAGCGACACGACTTGCGCTCCCTCAAGCTCGTCACCTACGGCACCGAGCCGATGCCCGAGAGCACGCTCAAACGGTTTACGGAACTCTTCCCCGACATCAAGCTCCAGCAAACCTACGGCTTGTCGGAAACGGGCGTGATGCGCTCGAAATCGAAAAGCAGCGACTCGCTTTGGGTGAAGGTCGGCGGCGAAGGATACGAGTGGCGCGTGGTCGAGGGCATCCTGCAGATCAAATCCAAATCGGCGATGCTCGGCTACCTTAACGCCCCCAGTCCGTTCACCGACGACGGTTGGCTCGTGACGGGCGACCAAGTGGAGGTGGACGGCGAGTGGTTGAAAATCCTCGGCAGGAAATCCGAAATGATTAACGTCGGCGGACAGAAACTCTACCCCGCGGAAGTCGAGAGCGTCGTGCAGGAGATGGACAACGTCGTCGAGGTGACGGTGTACGGCGAGAAGAATCCGATAACGGGTTCGATGGTGTGCGCGACGGTGCGGCTCAGGGAGGACGAGGAGAAGAAGGCGTTCACGAAGCG
>WJMR01000122.1 GCA_014727845.1 Ignavibacteriales bacterium | reverse complement strand
GTTGAAGAGCGAGATCGCCGCCTCGCGGTGGTAGCGACCGTTGACCAATTGGAGGACGCGGAAAAACGCAAAGTCGGGTTTGATCAATTTATTCAGGTTGAGGACCGATTGATAGCGGAACGCGTCGTGCACACGACCCGAGACGATGCCGGGTAGGTGCTCGGGCGTCGCCATCCCTTCGCTATACATTACGATGCCGGGGCGAATCGAGTCCGCCATATGTTGCAGCTCGTCGGATGATTTCCAGTAGGTGTCGAGAATCACGCCGTCGGCGTTCAGATCCACCAGCATCTCGGCGAGCCCGCGGAAGTGATCGACCTCGCGCGTGCTCCGATCCCATGGGTTGTAGGTGACGAAGAGTTTTACGCCGCGCTCTTTTGCTTCGTCGAACATCTTGCGGAGCGCGGGTATTCCGCCCGGAAGATCTTCGTGGAGATCGAACTGGTTGCGCGGGTCGAGCCCGAGGTTGGGCCACGTGGGCCAAAGGTGATACGCGTCGTAACCGCCGAAGAGTCGCTCGCCTTCGTCGAGGAGATCGAAGAAACCGAGCTCGCCCGTGAAGCGTTCGAGGAAGTCGTGATCCCACGACTGTTCGATATACATTAGATAGACGCGGCGGATCCATTGTTGATCCTCGCGTTGATAGAGCGAGTCGTCGAACTCGACGAGATCGTAGAGGTAACGATCTTGGAACATCAAGGCGAGACCGTTTTGCCATTCTCCCTCATACGCGTCGGCGTAGAAGTCGTAAGTCGCCGATCCCCCGGGCTTAAGGCGCGTTTCGTATCGCTTCTTGTCCGCCTCTTCGACGGCGACGCGTCGGGCGATCGCGCAAACGCTCCGACCGTCCTCCAACTCGGCGGCGCCGTAGCCCATCTCCCACGCGTTGTCGGGTAGCGTGAGCGAGACGGGCGTTTTGCCGGGACGGAACAGCTTGGCGCGATTCAACGCCCACGGCCCGGTCGAAGTTATGTGGATCCGCTTTTCGACGGCGCCAAACGGGACGACGTTCTCGACGACGATGATCGAGTCGGTCTCGTTCGTCAAGACGACCGTCGCCTTCGCGCCCCGATCGAACGTCTCGTCGATTTCGATCGACGCCGAGAGGGCGCCGAAATCCAACACGGTCTTTCCGTCGCGCTCGGTCGCGGCGACGTTGTCGGAGAAATACGTATCGCCCTCGATTAGCAAGGAGAACAACGGAGCGGGCGCCGTTAAGCGCGCGTCGTCCGCGGCTTCGACGGAACCTTCGACGTGGGTAAGATTCATAGCTTGTCCGTAGAGTAAGTGCGCGCATAGCGCGACGCCGAACGCGACGCGTTTCAACATAGAACGTCCTCGGGTTTGTTCGTATTCGTTAGAGCGAAACGACCAGCGCTTCGCCGATTTTCTTTTTATATGTTTCCCCGTCGATCTCGACCGTGTACGACTTACCGTTACGCTTCACGGAAAGCCGCTTGTCGCGGATCGTAACGTTCGCCAGCTCGAACCGCTTCATCTTGAACGGGAACGGATCGACGACGATCCGGTCGGCTTCGGGACGGACGCCCGCGATATACTTGACGACGAGATCGACCACCCACGAGTGTTGGTAGTCGTCCACGCCTCGGTATTCGCATGCCTTGCCGTCGTAGGGATTATAGTGCTCGTAGCAATTGGGTCGCTCGACGTCGCCGTCGTAGAACATCATCTTCACGAACTTGTCGATCAGCTCGACGGTCTTGCCGCGCAGCTCGTCGTCGTCGAAGCGGATCGCGCTTTGGGCGAGCGCCTCGGCGGCGTGACTATTGGTCATGGGCCACACTCTGCCGTTCCACGGACAGTTCATCCGTTGTCCCTTCCACTCGGGCGCGGCGGAGAAGTAGGCGTCGTCCACGCTCGAGGAGGGAACGGGATAGGGCGTCCAGAATTCGTCGGGGTTGAGGAGGTGTTTCTTCAATCCCGCGAGGTGCTTCTCGGAGACGAGGTCGGTGTAGTAGGGATAGAAGCAGACCGTCGCCTTCACCTTGGTGCGTAAACCCGTGAAGGGGTTAACGTCGAAGAACATCTCCTCGTCCTCGTCCCACATTTTCTCGAGGATCGCCGCGCCGATCTTCTTCGTCGCCGCGCGCCACCGCTCGATTTCCTCGACGGGCTTGCCGAGTCGCTCGGCGAACTCGGCCATCCGACGCGCGAGGTTGTAGAGGTACACCGTGACGTCCACGCCTTTGAGGCGGAAGACTTCGCCCCAGTGATCGACGTCGGCTTGGTCGCTGACCGCCATATACCGATGCATATACTCTTGCCCGGTTTCGTAATGGTTGTCGATGTCGTAGAGCCCGTCCCCTTCGGCGTCGCGCTCTTTTATGAAATAGGTGAAATACTTCGCGAGTCCGTCGTACACTTTTTCGAGATACTCGACGTCGCCGTGCACGGCGAACACCTCGTTAACCGTCTCGCCCCAATCGGCGTGATAGAACATCTCCTGCCGATAGAAGTGCGGATCGATGTATCCTCGGAATCCGCCGTCGTCGCGTTGATTCTCGATAAAATTCAGCAAGCTCCCCTCGGCGACCGAGGGATCCGACGCCCACCTCGCCTCTCGCTGGTGGCACATCGCGCTGTAGGAGATCGGCGCGCGGAAATAGCTCAACCCCTCGCAAACGGCGGGGTGGCGATAGTTCCGCTCTCTGCCGTCGATGTAGAAGAGCCGCAATCCGAACCACCGATACCAATAATAGCGCGTGATATACTCGTCGTCCGAGTCGAAGGCGGGCACGCTCTGGAAATACTTGTTCCAATTCGCCTCGCTCTTTTTCGTCGGATCTCCTCGGCGCGCTTGGTCGTATTGCGTCTGCGCTTCGTAATATTTCGGAGCGGCGGTAAAATAGACGCTCGCCTCGTCCGTCTTGCCCGCCTCGACGCGTAGCTCGATCGACAAGCCGATATAGAGCAATCCTTTCGGCTCGACGCCCGTCGCGTGGATAGTGTCGGGGAGCTTGCCTTTGCCGAACTGTTCCCAAAAGGGGGTGTGGCGGTAGCTCGGAATCTTCCGCCCGCCTTGGCTGAAGCTCACCATATGCGACTTGGCGTTCCGATGAAATCCGAACGCGCACGCGAAGGAGAACCGAGGTCGGCGCTCGTCCTCCACGTTCTTCGTAAAGTTCATCGCGCCGTTCTCGTAAGCGATGTCGTCGATCCACTCGCCTTGGCGGCGCGCGTCGTGCGGTTGCGCCGTCCACGCCACCAGGTGGAAGCGGCGATTCTTATCCGAGCGGTTGGTTATCTTCAGCGTCGTCGACAGCGCGTCTTCGGGCAGGCAGGATTGCCGCTCCTCGACCGCGACGTCGCTTCCGTTAAATCGCTTCGTGTGGAGGGCGGGGTTCCAGCGCCGACGCTTGAACTCCAACGGAATCTCCTCGCCGCGTTCGTCGAGCAACGTCCACGTGAACAGCGGATCGATCGGTATATTATAATAGTGGGCTTGATCGAACATCCCCGGCGCTTCGAGCCATTTCGGAAACGGCGGGGCGAAGAGGAGGCGATTGCCGCCGCCTAAAAACCATTTGTCGTCCCGCTCCAGAAATTTGAGAATATTCCGCTTTCTCATTACTCTTCCCGCGTTAGATTACGTTAACGTTCACATGCGCTCCCTCCGCGCTCCTAACCGTCGAGCGCCGCGTGGAGATCCGATTGAAACAGCCGCTAAAATAGGACAAATCGGAAGACAAGTCAAAGAAGATAGATTGAAACGCCAAGCGGCGCGACTTCCTTTCTAAAAAACGGCTTGACACGTACGCCGAGATTTGCGTATGTTTACGCCGATGATTTTACGGAACGTCGAATATCGCCCCCTCGTATCGAACGTCGCGTGGATTTGGCGCGTCGCGGGGCGGACGTCGAGCGATTAGCGACGTCGTACGTGTTTTCCAACGCCCCTCCCGGATCGATTCGGCGAGGGGCTTTTTTTTGTCGCGCAATATGAAGGGCGGAATGGACTACGAACAATTCGAGGCGTTGGCGCGGGAGCGCGTCGTCGTTCCCGTGTACGAGCGCATCGCGGCGGATTTACTCACGCCCGTCTCCACGTTCCTGCGGCTCCGCGAGCCGGGGGGCTTTAGCTTTCTCTTGGAGTCGGTGGATAACGTCGGCGGATTGGCGCGCTACTCCTTCATCGGAAGGAAGCCCTCGTTCGTCTTCTCCAACGTGGGCGGACGACTGATCGTAGAGAAGGACGGCGAACGACGCGAGACCGACGAGAATATATTCGACTACCTCCGTCGTTTGCGCGAGGATTTTGATCGACCGGCGCTGGAGGACCTTCCCGACTTCGCGGGCGGCGTCGTCGGCTATCTCGGTTTCGAGAATGTCGCGCTTATCGAGGACGTGATTACGTTCCAAGGCGAGCGCGACGTCGATATGCCCGACTCGATCTTCGGCGTCTTCGACGTCGTCGTCGCCTTCGACCACCACCGCCACCAAGCCGCGTTGATCGCCAACGCGCGCGTCGGAGAAGGCGACGATCCGAAAGCCAAATACGACGAGGCGAAACGCGAGATCGCCAAACTGAAAGCCGATCTCGCCAAACCGATCGACCACAGATCGGACTTTAAGCGCGTTCCGGGCGGCGAAGGGAAAATCGAGGGCGAGCGTTATTGCGACGTCGTCGAGAAGTGCAAGCGGAACATCTACGAGGGAGACGTCTTCCAGATAGTTCCCTCGCTCCGATTTAGCGCCGAGTTCGAGGGGGATCTCCTCAACGTCTATCGCGCGTTGCGGATCATCAACCCCTCGCCCTATATGTATTATATGGAGTTCGGCGACGAAACCGCCGTCGTCGGCGCCTCGCCCGAGGACTTGCTGAAAGTGACCGACCGCCGCGCGACAATCCTCCCCATCGCGGGAACGCGCAAGCGGGGAGAGGACGCCGCCGAGGACGAGGCGCTTGAGCGCGACCTGCTCGACGATCCGAAAGAAATCGCCGAACACGTGATGCTCGTCGATCTCGCTCGCAACGATCTCGGAAGAGTTTGCGAGTTCGACTCGGTGCGGGTTTCCGAGAAGATGAAGGTAAAGCGTTACTCCCACGTGATGCACATCGTCTCGCGCGTCGAGGGAATTTTACGGGAGGATCGCGACTGCGTGGACGCGCTCAAAGCCGCCTTCCCCGCGGGCACGGTCTCCGGCGCGCCGAAAATCCGCGCCGTTCAGCTCATCGACCAATACGAACGACTCGCCCGACACGTGTACGCGGGCGCGGTCGGCTACGTCGATTTCTCGGGCAACCTCGATCTCTGTATCGCCATCCGCACCTTCTTCGCCAAAGGGAACACGCTCTATTGGCAAGCGGGCGCGGGCGTCGTCGCCGACAGCGTTCCAGAGAACGAACTCCGCGAAGCCGAAAACAAAGCCGCCGCCTTGGCGCGCGCCGTCGAATTAGCCGAGGTCATCGATGAAAATCCTGGTTATTGACAACTACGACTCGTTCACCTACAACCTCGTGCAGTTGGTCGGATCCTTCTCGCCCGACGTCGTAGTGAAGCGGAACGACCGAACGACGATCGCCGAGATCGAGCGGCTCGCCCCCGACCGGATCGTGATATCGCCCGGTCCGGGCAGACCCGAGGACGCGGCGATTTCGATCGACGTCGTCGAGCGCTTAGGCGACCGCGTTCCCGTGCTCGGCGTTTGTCTCGGATTGCAGACCATCGCGAGCGTAGCCGGCGCGACGGTGACCAACGCGCCCGCGCTGATGCACGGAAAAACTTCGACCGTGAGGCACGACGGCGAACGCGTGTATCGCGGACTTCCGCAGAACTTCGAGGCGGGGCGCTACCACTCGTTGGTGGTTGACGAGGCGACGCTACCCGACCGCCTCGTCGCGACGGCGTGGTCGCCCGACGGCGTGTTGATGGGCGCCCGCGAGCGCGAGCGACCCGTCGAGGGCGTGCAGTTTCATCCCGAATCGATATTGACCCCCTCGGGGAGACAACTCATTAAAAACTGGATTGACCAAGTATGAAGCGGTATCTCGAACGAGTGATCGAAGGCGAGACGCTTTCGACCGAGGAGGCGCGCGCCGCGATGTCGGCGATTATGCGCGGCGAAGCGAACCACTCGCAAATCGCGGGATTCTTAGTCGCGCTGAAATCCAAAGGGGAGGCGCCGTCGGAAATCGCGGGCTTCGCTTTGGCGATGCGCGACGCGAGCGTGAACGTCCCCGATCCGCCGCCAAACGCGATCGACGTATGCGGCACGGGCGGCGACAACAGCGGCACGCTCAACCTCTCGACGATCGTCTCGTTCGTCGTCGCCGCGGCGGGCGTCCCCGTCGCCAAACACGGCAATCGCTCCATCTCCAGCAAGAGCGGTAGCGCGGACGTGCTGAAAGAGCTCGGCGTCGCCGTCGATCTCTCCCCCGAGAACGCCTCGCGCGCGCTTAAGGAAATCGGCGTCGCCTTCCTCTTTGCGCCGATGTATCACCCCGCAATGAAGCACGCCGCCCCCGTACGCAAAGAGCTCGCGATGAAGACGGTCTTCAATATCCTCGGACCCCTCACCAATCCCGCGGGCGTTAAACGTCAGATGATCGGCGTCTTCAACGACGACGCGGCGAACAAGATGCGGGAAGCCGCCGCGGATTTGGCGCCGGAGCGGATCGCGCTCGTCTGCGCCGACGACGCCTACGACGAGATAACGCTCTCGGGAACCGCGAACGTGTACGAGTACGAGGCGGGCGAGCGGCGGGATCGTTCGCTCCAAGCTAAAGATTTCGGATACGAGTCGGTCGCGATCGAGGAGCTGCGCGGCGGCGATCCGAAAGTGAACGCCGAGCGGACGCTCGCGATTCTTGGCGAGAAGACATTAAGCGGCGCCGGCAAAGTCGCGGCGGCGAACGCGGCGTTGGCGTTGCAAGTCGCGGGATTCGACGACGATCTCGGCGCGTGCGTTCGCGCCGCCGAAGAAACGATCGTCTCGGGCGCGGCGATAGCGAAACTGCGCGACCTCGTCGCCTTTAGCGAGCGGGTGCAATGACGATACTCGACGAGATTCTCGACGTTAAACGAGAGGAGGTCGCAAAACTCCGACGCGACCGTTCGCGCGCGAGTTTCGCCGACTCCGAACAATTCGAGCGGAAACGGCGCGGTTTACGAGAGGCGCTCTCAAGAAAGGACCGACTCGGGCTGATCGCGGAAATTAAAAAGGCGAGCCCCTCGAAGGGATTGATACGCGAGGACTTCGATCACGTCGCCATCGCGCGCGCCTACCGCGACGCGGGCGTCGAGGCGATCTCGATACTCACCGACCGCAAGTTCTTCCAAGGGTCGCCCGAGTATCTTCGGGACGTCGCCGCCTTCTCCGCCGTACCTCTCTTACGAAAAGATTTCATCGTGGACGAGTGGCAGATCTACGAGGCGAGATCGATCGGCGCTGACGCCGTTCTGCTCATCGCCGAAGCGCTCGACCGGACGCAACTCGACGAGCTCGCGGCGTGCGCCCGCGAGGAGGGGCTGGACGTGTTGTTGGAGTTGCACCACGAATCCGAGATTGAAAAGATCGACCCAAACCGAGACCGTCTGATCGGGGTGAACAATCGCGACCTGAAAACCTTCGACGTCGATCTTGGCGCGACGGCGCGAGTCAAACGTCTCTTGCCCGCGGACGCGACGGTCGTTGCCGAAAGCGGCGTCCACACCGAAGCGGACGTCGAGATCCTGAAGCGCGCGGGCGCCTCGGCGGTTCTCGTCGGCGAACGATTTATGCGCGAGGCCGACGTCGAGAAAGCCGCGAGAACAATGCGAGAGTGGCTACGCTATGCGAGTTAAAATTTGCGGAATCACGAGAATCGAGGACGCGACGTTCGCCGTCGAGCAAGGCGCCGACGCGATCGGCTTCGTCTTTCACAAGCCGAGCCCCCGCTACGTCGATCCCGAAATAGCGGGACGAATAACGCGCGCGCTCCCGTTCTTCGTCGTGAAGGTCGGCGTATTCGTGAACGTGGCGCCGAGCGAGGTAAATCGGATTGTGAAAGTCGCGGGATTGAACGCGGCGCAACTCCACGGCGAGGAGACCTTCGCCGACTGCGCCGCCGTGAACGTTCCCGTTATAAAAGCGTTTCGGGTGGACGACGATTTCGACTTCGCCGCGCTCGACGAATGTCGTCGCTTCGCCGTCTTGCTCGACTCTCGATCCGAAGAGGCGTACGGCGGTACGGGCGAAACGTTTGATTGGTCGCGGATCCCCGAGGAGTTGCGTCCTAATATCGCGCTCGCGGGCGGCGTCTCGGTCGAGAACGTCGAGCGCATCCGCCGAGATATCAACCCGCCGATGGTGGACGTCTCCTCGTCGGTCGAATCGGCGCCGGGAATAAAAGACCATAAGAAGGTCGCCGAATTTATAAGAAAAGCGAAAGGATAAACCGCGATGCTTATACTTATGTCGCTCGACGCGCCGCGCAAGGACGTGGACGCGGTTAAGAAAAAAGTCGAGTCGTACGGGTGCGCGCCGCACGAAATCCCGGGCGACGTGAAGCTCGCCGTCGGCGTAACGGGACCCTCGTCGGGCTTGAAGGAGGAGGACTTCGCCGCGCTTCCCTCCGTCGAAGAGGTGGTGCGCGTTACAAGGAAATACAAGCTGGTCGGGCGAATGATGAAACCCGACGACACGGAGGTCGAGTTCGGCGAGCGGAGCGTCGGCGGCGAAGAGTTGGCGATTATCGCCGGACCCTGCTCGGTCGAGAGCCGGGAGCAGACCTTCGAGATCGCGCATCAACTGAGCGAGATGGGCGTGAAATTTTTCCGAGGCGGCGCCTTCAAACCGCGCACCAGTCCTTACGCGTTTCAAGGATTGAAGGAGAAGGGACTCGAGATCCTCGCGGAAGTGAAGAAGCGCTACGGGATGCATATCGTCACCGAGGCGCTGAACCAGAACACGCTGCCGGCGGTCGCGGAGGTGGCGGACGTCGTGCAAATCGGCGCGCGAAATATGCAGAACTATACGCTTCTCGAAGAGGCGGGCGAGACGGGCAAGCCGATCCTCATAAAGCGCGGGATGTCCGCGACGTTGGAGGAGCTGTTGCTTAGCGCGGAGTACGTCGTCTCGCGCGGCAACTATAATTGTATGGTATGCGAGCGGGGCATCCGCACTTACGAGAAGGCGACGCGGAACACGCTCGATTTGAACGCGGTTCCGTTTCTGAAGAAGGAGTCGCATCTGCCCGTGATCGTCGATCCCTCGCACGGGACGGGCGTGCGCGAGTTGATCCCTTCGATGACATTGGCGGCGATCGCCGCGGGCGCCGACGGCGTGATCGTCGAGGTGCACCACAATCCCGCCGAGGCGCTCTCGGACGGCTTCCAAGCGCTGACGCCCGACGCGTTCCGGAAACTCCTTTCCAAAATCAAACAACTCGCGCCCGTGGTTAATCGGGCGACGGCGGAATTATGAGCGAATACCGATACCCCGACGCGCGCGGTAAGTTCGGCGTCTTCGGCGGGAAGTACGCCCCCGAGACCTTGATCGCCGCGCTCGACGAATTCGAGAACGCGTACCGCGAGGCGCGCGAGGATCCGACTTTTCTCGCCGACTTGGCGGAGCTCCAACGCGACTACAACGGCAGACCAACGCCGCTGACGTTCGCGAAACGATTAACCGAACGCTACGGCGGCGGAAAGATCTACCTTAAGCGGGAGGATCTCTGCCATACGGGCGCGCACAAGCTCAACAACGCGCTCGGGCAAATCCTCCTGGCGCGGAAGCTCGGCAAGACGCGTATTATCGCGGAGACGGGCGCCGGGCAACACGGCGTCGCCACCGCCACGGTCTGCGCGAAGTTCGGGATGGAGTGCGTCGTCTATATGGGCGAACTCGACGTCGAGCGCCAGAGCTTGAACGTCTTTCGGATGGAGATGCTCGGCGCCGAGGTGCGACGCGTGACCTCCGGCAACAAGACCCTGAAGGACGCGACCAACGAGGCGATCCGCGATTGGGTGACGAACGTCGGCGACACGCACTACATCATCGGCTCGGTCGTCGGTCCGCATCCCTACCCGACGGTCGTGCGGGATTTCCAAGCCGTGATAGGACGCGAGACGCGCGAGCAACTCCTCCGCGCGGAAAAGAGAGGACCCGACCGACTCGTCGCGTGCGTCGGCGGCGGTTCGAACGCCATCGGATTATTCCATCCATTCGTCGAGGACGACGCGGTGAAGATGTACGGCGTCGAGGCGGCGGGGCGGGGGATCGACACCGACGACCATTGCGCCACGCTTACCAAAGGCGAGGTCGGCGTTTTCCAAGGAATGAAGACCTACCTCCTCCAAAACGACGACGGGCAGGTGAACGAAGTCTATTCGATCTCGGCGGGACTCGACTATCCCGGCGTCGGTCCCGAACACTCGGCCTTTAAAGATCTCGGGCGAGCCGAGTACTTCGCGATCGACGACAAGGCGGCGCTCGACGCGATCTATCGCACGTCGGAGTTGGAGGGGATACTTCCCGCGCTCGAAACGGCGCACGCGTTGGCGTTCCTCGAAACGTTGGCGCCGAAGACCGACCCCGAGGAAATCATTGTCGTATGTTGTAGCGGTAGAGGGGACAAGGATCTGAACACGATTGTCAAGGAAGCGAGGAATCGATAATGGCGAGCGTACGGGAGGCGATCGAGGCAAGGAACGAGCGCGGCGAGAAGGCGCTTTCAATTTTCGTCACTTCGGGATTTCCGAATCCCTCGACGTTTGTTGACGACGCGCTCCGGTTGATCGACGCGGGGGCCGACGTCGTCGAGCTCGGCGCGCCCTTTAGCGATCCGCTTGCCGACGGACCCGTCATCCAGAAATCCTCGCACGCGGCGTTGGAGCGCGGCGTCACACTCCGCTCGACGCTCGAATTTGCCGAGAACATCCGCGCCAAGTCCGACGTCGCGATCGCGCTGATGGGTTACGCCAACCCGATCCTCAAATACGGCGTCGATCAATTCGCCGAGGACGCGAAGAACGCGGGCGTCGCGGGCTTAATCGTTCCCGACGTTCCCTTCGAGGAATACGACGACTTCTTCACCCCCGCCTACGACGGTCTCGAAACGGTCTTACTGACGACGCCCGTTTCCTTGGAAGAGCGGACGCGGGCGATCGACGAGAAGAGTCGCGGGTTCGTCTATTGCG
>WJMR01000121.1 GCA_014727845.1 Ignavibacteriales bacterium | reverse complement strand
GTCGATATCGGCGAGCCGATCGTCGCGGATACGAGCGACGGTTCGTTCGAGATTGCGACGCCGATGATCACGCTGACCGCGCCGAACGGCGGCGAGACGTGGCGCTCCGAGCAAACCGAGACGATCTTGTTCACGACGAACGTGCCGACGGTTACGCTCGACTACTCGACCGACGCGGGCGTGACGTGGACGGAAATAATCGCCGATTATCCCGCGACGAGCGGAACCTACGCATGGACGTTGCCCAACGCGCCGACGACGACCGCGATGGTGCGCGCGAGCGACGCGGAGAACGCGAGCTTGTTCGACGTCAGCGACGCGGTCTTCGAGATCCTGCGACCCTTCCGCGCGCAAATCGTCTTCGAACCGGATTCCCTCGGCGTCTTCGTGGCGACCGTTCCGAACACGACGACCAAGACGACGTGGATGAAGAACGCGGGCGACGCGAACCTTAACGTCGATTCGATATCCTCGAACAACACGTTCTTCACGGTCGCTCCCGACTCGGCGTTCACGCTGGTTCCGGGCGACAGTTTGCTCCTCACGTTCGCCTTCTCGCCGACGACGGGCGGGGACACGACCGCGACGATGTCCTTCTACAACGACATCCCGGAGACGCCCGTATATCCGAAAACGCTCTACGGCGAGGCGTTACAATATCCCGATAACTTCACGCTCAACCATACGTACTACTACGACGCGAACGAGTCGATGGCGGACTACACCGAGAACGAGTATCAGCTCGCGGGTCTGCCGGGCGACGCGGATAAACTCTTGACGACGTTCTTGGACGGCGAGCAGTCGATCCACTGGGAGGTCGTCCGAGACAACGGCGTGGTGAGCGGGAATAAAAAGGACTACTACGTCTTCTTCGACGGAAGCGAGGAGTTCAAGAGTATGACGGGCAGGGCGTTCTGGGTGCTTCACAACGGCGACTGGATTCTGAAGGACGTCGTGGTGCCCACCGCGCCGCTGAACGCGCAAGGCGAAGTGGCGGTGCCGTTGGCGACGAGTAAGTTTATGTTGCTCGCCAATCCGTTCGTTAACCCGATCCTGTGGTCGGAGGTGCGGCGGCGTAACGACATCACGCAACCGCTGAACCATTGGGACGGCACGAACTGGACGACGGTCGATTCGATGCAGCCGTTCGTGGGCTACGTCTTCGACAACCGCTCGGCGGGCGTTGACACGCTCTACATACCGTACGCGTTGATCAGTCCGAACTACTCGGCGCCGACGATCGTCGATTCGACCGAGTGGCGCGTCGGCATCGAGATGCGCTCGGGCGTTTACTACGACCGCTACTCGTTCTTCGGCGTGGCGAGCGACGCGACCTACGCCGCCGACGAGATCGATCACCGCAAACCGCGCGGACCGGGCGAGGGCGCGTCGATTTACTTCAGCCGCGCCGATCTCGACCCCGACTACAGCCGGTTCGCGGTGGATATGCGACCAATGATCGACGACCTCGAGGAATGGCCCCTCGTCTTCGAGTCGAGCGGCAAGCGCGAGGCGACCTTCACGTTCGACGGCGTCTCGAGACTGTCCGAAGAATCGGCGATATATCTGCTCGATCTTTCTCGCGCGGATTACCGGAACCTCCGAGAGGACTCGGTTTACGTCTTCGATCCGACTTCGACAAGGATGAAGTTCGCGATACTCGCGGGCGACGAGGCGTTGATCCAAGAGCGCATCGACGAGCTGGTTCCGAAAGAGTTCGAGTTGATGAACAACTACCCGAATCCGTTCAACCCCTACACGCGCATCGCCGTGAAGATGCCGGAACCCGGGCGCGCGACGTTGACGATCTATAACATTCTCGGCGAGGTCGTGACGACCCTCCACGACGGCGAGCTCGAACAGGGCGTTCACCACTTCAAGTGGAACGGCGTGAACGAGTTCGGCGTGAAGGCGGCGAGCGGCGTGTATTTCTACAACCTGCGCGTGGACAATAAATTCAACAAGACGAAGAAGATGGTGATGATTAAGTAGGGCGTCGCCGAAGCGCGATATGTTCGGGAGCGAAGTCGCGAGGGTTTCGCTCCCTTTTTGTTTTTAGAAGAGAGGGCGTTAATTTAAGTTCGTAATGTTAAACGGCTATGTTCACGCGCGTAATCGAGGGCTTGGAACAACGTTAACAATTCCTCGCGCCCTTCGATAATACAATAGCATTGGAATCACGCAGGAGCGGAATAATGAAGTCAACGCGCCTTTGGGCGCTTACGGCGTCGATGATAGTTCTCGCGTTCGCGAGCGCGACGCGCGCGCAACACGAGCGGATCGTGTATCCCGTCACGGTGCGCGCGGAGTCGAAGATGCTCAACGAGGACGAGGCGTTGGTTACGTATCGGTTTAACGGCGATCCCGAGAAAGAGTACTTAATCACCGCCGTGATGTTGACCCCGAAGGACTCGACGTTCCGCGTGGAAGTGGACGACGCCGAAGGGGACATCGGCGAGGGCTACTTCGCGGACGGCCGCGACCACAGTTTCAGCTGGAACCTCCGCGAGGTTGACAAGCTTTCCGAACACATTAAAGGTAAACGCAACAAGTACGGCGGATTCGATTCCTTCGCGACGTTGTTGCACAGCGGCGAATACTATTTCGAGGTCACGGCGATCGAGCTGATCGGGCAGGGGAACTGGTTCCTCTACGCCGCCGGCGTCGGCGTGTTGGGCGCCACCGCCGCGTATCTCTATCTTGAAGAAAACGAATGGAAGGAACGCGTCCTTCCGCCCGACAGGTAGATCGATGACCGACCGCCACGACGCCTCGACAAGAAGGACCACGGCAATGAAACGGTTGCACATAGCGCTCTTTTCGATCGCGACCGTCGTTGCGCTCGCGACGGCGAGCCGCGCCCAGCAGGCGACGAACATCGGCGCGCCCGTCAATAGCGAGGGCTTTTGCGAGACGGCGCCGACGATCACCTCGGACGGTCGGTTGCTCGTCTTTTCGTCGGATCGCGAGAAGCCGTACCATTGGAAGCTCTACTACTCGACGAGCGAAGGCGCGGGCGTTTGGTCGGAGCCGCAACCCGTCTCCGACTTGAACGACGTCGATAAGGACAACGACTTCGTCGGCGGCCCGTTCATCACCTACGACGATAAAATGATGTACTACTCCTCCGCCCAAGACGGCGGAGAAGGAGACGTCGATATCTGGATCGCGAAACGACGCGGCAAGACGTGGAAGGATCCCGAGAACCTCGGCGCCCCCATCAACACCGCCGCCTACGAAGGGTTCCCTTCGCTTTCAGCGGACGGCAATTCGCTCTACTTCCTGCGGAGCAGCGCCTACCAAACGGGAATGAACAAGGGGCGGTGCTACGAGATTTGGGTTTCCCAACGCCGACCCGACGACAGTTGGGGCGAGCCCCAAAAGCTTCCCTCCCCCGTCAACTCGGGTTGCGAGGGCGCCGCGAGGATTATGCCCGACAATAAGACGCTCGTCTTCTCCTCCGCGCGCTCGGGCGGCAAAGGGGGGATGGATCTTTACCTCTCGAAGTTGGGAGACGACGGATCGTGGAGCGAGCCGGAAAACATTACGGCGCTCAACACTTCCGTGAACGACGATATGCTTCACCTCCTCGTCAATCTCGAAACGCTCTTCTACGCTTCCGGCGTCGGCAACCTCGACGATATCTATTCGGGAACGGTGCCCGAGGCGCTGAAGATGCGCGAGGACGTTACGCAAGTTTCCTACGCCGTCTCGATTCAGATTATGGCGTTCTCGATCGAGTTGCTCGCCGAGCGCGTGGTGAACGAGTACTCGAATATGTTGAACACGCCGATCAAGATCGTTAAGCACGACAACCTCTTTAAGCTGCGCACCAACCTCTATAATAGTTACGCCGAAGCCGTGATGTTCCTGGACGAGTTCAAGGATAAGGGATTCTTTGACGCGTTCATCGTCGAGGATCCGAAGAAGGTCGTGATGAACCTCTCGCTCCTCGAGCGCTTGAGCGACAACTTCGTCGTCGAGATCGGCGTCTTCGACGATCGGAGTTTGGCCGAGTCCTTCTCGAGCGGGATGTCGAGCGCGATCGGTATGGGCTTCCGAGTTTTGGAAATTGGCGGGAAGTATCGTGTGCGCACGGCGCAGAGTTACAAATATCCCGACGCCGAACGCGTTCTGCAGACGATACGCCTCGAAGGATATCGCGACGCGGTCGTGGTCGGCGAGTTTCAAGATTATCAAGAGGCGACGCCGAGTGATCGAGGCGGACGCGAGTCGCGCTCGAGACGCGATCGCGAGACGCCCCCGACGCGCGACGACGACGCCGAACGCCGTACGCCGAGCCGTCGCGACGACGCGCGCGAGACGATGCAAGTTGACGCGAAAGACGACGACGAGCCGCGACGTCCGCCGAGTCGTCGAGAAGGAACGCGAGACACGATGGAAATAGATCGCGACAAGGACGACGACGCGCCGCGCCGACCGCCGAGTAGCCGCGAGGGAACGCGCGATACGATGGAAATCGATAAGAGCGACGACGATTCCGACAAGACGAAAAGGAAACCCTACACTCGTCGCAGGCCCGTCAGACGGTAGCGAAACGGATATCCTCAAAAAAAAAGCGTCCTCGATGGGACGCTTTTTTTATGCAGTTACATGTTTTCGCTACTCGTCCTTTTTCTCCGATCCCTCTTGTTCGTCGGAGTCCTCTTGTCCGTCGGAGTCTCCTATGGACTCGTCCTCCGACGACGCTTCGTCTTGAACGTTCGTATCGTCGCCGACGTCCGCCAACGCGTCGATGGCGTCGTTGATTGTGTTGTCCGAGATTTCGGACGAATCGCCGTCCGTTTCCGGCGAGGGGACTTCGGGCGGTTCGTTAATAATGGGGGCGGAGG
>WJMR01000120.1 GCA_014727845.1 Ignavibacteriales bacterium | reverse complement strand
CCGCCGAAACCGCGCGCCGCCGAAACCGCGCGCCGCCGAAACCGCGCGCCGCCGAAACCGCGCCGGCTCTTGTTCGCGCCGACGGCAACGCCTATATTAATAGGTTATGATTCTGCGGTTCTACATACTCCGCCGTCACCTCGCGCCGTTCATCTTCGCGAACGTTACGCTGACGTTCCTGCTCATCCTCCAGTTCCTGATGAAGTACGCCGACCGGCTGATCGGCAAGGGGATCGACGGATTGGTGGTGGCGCAACTCATCGCGCTGAACTTGGCGTGGATGATGGTGCTCGTCGTGCCGATGGCGACGCTGGTGGCGACGCTGATGGCGTTCGGCGGTCTCTCGCAGGATAACGAGATCACGATCGCCAAGACGGCGGGCATGAGCATCTATAAGATGGCGCTCTTCCCCGTGCTCGCCTCGCTGGTCGTCTTCTACGGCTTGGTGCGCTTCACGAACGACGTGTTGCCCGACGCGAACCATAAGGCGAAACTGTTGATGCACGACATCTCGCAGAAGAAGCCGACGCTCTCGCTGGTGCCCGGGCAATTCTCGCAGGAGATGGAGGGCTACGCCATCCTCGCCCGGGGGATCGATCAAACGACGAACCTGCTTTCCAACGTGGCGATCTACGACTACCGAAATCCGAACGACGTGCGGATGGTGACGGCGCGCGAGGGTAAGCTCTATTTCACGAAGGACCGCACGAAGCTGATTATGGACTTGACCGACGGCGAGATCCACGACCCCGACGTGAATCCCGCCGGCTTGTATCGTCGCGTCCGCTTCGAGCGGCATCGGATATCGATGAACGCCGAACAGTTCTCGCTCCAACAAACGGCGACGGGTCAGCGCGGCGATCGGGAGCTCTCGGCGAGCGATATGCGACGGCGCGTCGATAGCTTGCAAACGCTCGCTAAGGATCACCTCGAGTACTTCTCGGGCGTGACGGCGCGGTATCTCTACGGCGACTCCCTCGCGTCGCCCATCCCCCCGAACACGGGCGAGCGCCTCGATATGGCGCGGGTCTATCAACACACGATCGACCGCGTGAAAGGGGTTCGGAACACGGTCGTCTCGGCGCGCGCCAAGCTCGACTTCGCGCAAAAGGAGATCAACAAGTACCTCGTCGAGATCCACAAGAAGTATTCGCTCCCGTTCGCTTGCGTGGTCTTCACCCTCATCGGCGCGCCCCTCGGCGTGATGACGCGCAAAGGCGGCTTCGGGATGGCGGCGTCGATCTCCCTCTTCTTTTTCCTGATCTACTGGGCGTTCCTGATCGGCGGGGAGAAGCTCGCCGACCGAGGCATGGCGGATCCGTTCTGGGGGATGTGGAGCGCCAACGCGCTGCTCGCCGCTTTCGGCGCGCTCTTGTTCTATAAGTCCTCCCGCGACAACACGACGATCGAGTTCTCGTTCTTCAAGAGACTTGTGCCGAAGCGGTTCCGCCAACCCGACGGCGAGGAGCGGCATGAAGATTCTTGACCGCTACATCGTCAAGCAATATCTCTGGACGATCCTCTTCTCCCTCGTCGCGTTTACGGCGCTGTTCACCGTCGTCGATCTGATGGAAAAACTCGACGACTTCATCGACCGCGACGCGCCCGCGACGCTCGTGGCGAAATACTACCTCGTCTTCATCCCCGACATCCTTAAGCTGATGACGCCTGTCGCGGCGCTCTTCGGCTCTCTCTTCACGGCGGGCAAGATGGGCAACCAAATGGAGATCACCGCCATCAAAGCCGGCGGCGTGAGCTTCTATCGGTTTATGGTACCCATCGTCGCGGTCTCCACGCTCATCAGCGCCTTCTCGATCTACTTCGGCGGCTACTTCGTCCCGGATATGAACAAGCACAAACTCCACATCGAGCGGGTAAACCTTAAAAAGCATTTGAACGTCGCGGGCGCCAATCTCTTCTTCCAAGACGGCGACCGTCGGCTCGTGCGCGTCGGCTACTACAACCCGAACACGGGCGAGGCGGTGCGCGCGAGCGTGCAAGAATTCGCCGACGACGATCTCACCGTTATGACCGTCCGCCACGACCTGCAACGGATGCGCTACGACTCGGCGTCGGGCGAGTGGATCGGGGTCAACGGCGTGTGGCGGAAGTTCGACGAGCGGGGCGAGGAGTATCGACTCTTCGTCAACGACACGCTTCGCCAACTCGGCTTTATGCCGGACGAGCTCGCCACCAAACAGCAGCGCGTCGAGGAGATGACGCTCGACGAGCTCTCCGAGCGGATCGAGAGTCGCCGCCGCGCGGGACACGACCCGACGCGCCTTGTCATCGAATACCACGCGCGTTTCGCGTTCGCCTTCACGCCCATTGTCGTCGTCTTGTTCGGATTGCCCCTCTCGGCGAACCGACGGAAATCCGGCTTGGCGCTCCAGTTCGGAATCAACACGCTCATCGCGTTCCTCTATCTCGGCATGATGCAGATCATCCAAGCGTTCGGAAAAAACGGCTCGTTGGATCCCCTCCTCACGGCGTGGCTGGTGAACATCATCTTCCTCGTCGGCGCCGCCGTGAACTTGGCGCGCGTGAGAAATTAGCGATCGATTAGAACACGACGTCGATTTTCTTCTCGCCCGCTTTGCGCTTCTCGACTTCCGACTCCTCGTCGTCTCCCTCGAACGCGCCCCACTCGACGATCCACCTCGTGGAAAAGGAGAACGAAAACCGTCGCGCCGACATCGGTATAAACACGTTGTGGAAGTCGGACGTGGTGACGGCGAGCTCGAACGGTCCGGCGATCGTTCCCAACCCGAACGCCAGTCGAACGGGTCTGCCGCCGCCGACGGACGTTCCCATCCGAACGAACGGATAGCCGTCGCCGGGTTTCCAATCCACGCCCAGCGCGAATCGGGGTACGGTCGAGTTGCCGGGCGAGGAGTTCAGCCCTTGATGATAGTCGAGCGCGGCGACCATCGTTCCGGGAAAGCCGTCGATAAACTTCTCGACGTTCGCGGCGCCGCCCATACGGATCGCCATGGGCGCGGCGGAGAAGACGTCCCCGTCCTCGACGTATTTCCCCTCGCCGACGACGCCGTTTTCCACGCTCTCCCGTTGCTCGGCGTCGAGCGCGTCGTCCATAAAAATCTTTTGGGAGTAGTCGTATTGCACGGGGCGATTATCCCACACAATACCGCCGACGTCGGTAAGCGCTATGCCGAGCGTCCACTTCTCTCCGACGGTCGCCGAGACGCCGAGATCGAATCCGAAGCCGCTCCCGGCGGGTTCGGGGAAGGGTGCGAAAGGCGCGGACGGCGCCGCCAAGGAGTCGAAGTCCCACTCCATACCGTACATCGGCGCGGCGGCGGCGTAGAGCCGGACGTCCCCTTCGCCTCGGAGCACGCCGACGTCGTTGTTCCTGACGAAGGTGCCCATCCGCTCGGTGGCGAAGTAGAGGAAGCCGGTGTAGTAGTTCAGCGTAACGCCCGCCGCTATCCGCTCGAACTCGCGCTGCTTGATGAAGTCGAGATCGCGCGCGTAGCTGAGCGCGTATTTCCGCATATGCCACGCCGCGAGATCGACGTCGCTGAAGTCGTAGGTGTTGTTCAGTAGGATTCCCTCGAACGCGACGGTCGAGTAGGTCTCGCCCAATTCCGCGCGGGCGATCATCGACTCGTTAACCGTAAGCGCGAAGGCGCCGATCTTCGGTTCGAGATTGACGGACACGCCGAACAGGTTCGTCGCCGCTTCCGCCACCACTCTGCCGCCGTCGGCGAAGTAGCCGCGGAGTTTCTCCTCGTCCTCGACGGAGAGGAACCTCCCGACGCGCTCGCCGGCGGCGTTCGTCGAGTCGCTACTAAAATAGTAGTTGTAGTCGTCGATCGAGAACATATCGGAGCCGAAGCGGAAGTTGAGCGAAGGGAGGGGGAGATTGAGATTGAACTCGACGCGGTTGGGCCGCGAGAGGACGAGGTTGGCGGGATTCATACCGGGCGCGAATATCCCGCGCGAGCTCGCCACGCCCGCGCGCCCCATCGCCTCGGAGATCGCGTCCGTCGGCGCGACCGACCCGCCCGCCTGCCCGAAGATCGAGGCGGCGGCGAGGACGACCGCGGCTATCGTCGTTCCGCGCTTCATCGCCTACTCCGAATTTATCCGATAAACGATGTCCCCGTATATTCTCAGGAACACGCCGTCGGTGTTCCGATACTTCACCCCCGTCTCGGGCGGATTTTCGAGCGTGTTGAAGAAAACATGCACGCGAACCTCCTTCGCTTCGGGGATGAGCCGGAACTGCTCGTTGGAAAGCTCGTATCGTTTCTCGACCTCGACCGGCTCGACGATGAATCCGTCGGGACCGAGCTCGGGAGTAGCCAATTCGATTAGCGTCAGCGTGTCGAGCGGCGGGATGTACATCAACCGCTCGCCTCTCGCGTCCACCAGCTCGCCGTAAAACTTGACGGTGTTCGGCATCGCGTTGGTAAGGTTGGCGACGATGAAGGCGCGTTGCACGTCATCCACGCCGTCCGCGCCGCCCCCCTCAACGGCGGCGGTGTCGAAGAACTCGCCGTTGAGAATACCGAAGTGGAACGGGATATCCATCACCGCGTAGCCCGACGCCGAGTCATCCACCTCCGCCACCGCCGTCGTTTGCGAGGCGATCATCTCCTCGTAGAACGCGGGCGGGTTGAGCGTCGCTTCGATGTCTTGCAAAACGAGGTCTTCGGGAAACGCTCCCGTGAAACTACTAAGGTAATCTTCCATCCTCTTCGGTCCGACGATGACCGTCATCCTATCCGGCGCCAAGATTGTGTCGATTGGTATCGTGCGCACTTCGCGACCGTTGTCGCCGACGAGATCGCCGACGAAGGCGATGTTGAAACCGCTTGTCTGGAACCCCTCGAAGCGCATATTGGAGCCAAACATTTTCACCGCGTCGAACGTGAGGTGATCTTCGAGGTCGCCGAGCTTCAGCGGGACTTTCGTCGTCGTGATGTTCAGCTCGGTCGGTTTGACGATCCCCTTGAAATAATCCGCGCCGAGGAATTGGAAATAGACGGCGGTCTTAAACGTGTCGGTTCTGTTAACGACGCTCACCTCCCCGTCGGAAATCGGGGTGTGGGTGATGGTGTAAGCGAGCTCCGAGGCGAACGGTTCTCCGATCGGCGAGCGCATGTGCCAGCCCGCGAGCTCGTTGACCTCGACGGTCGCGCTCGACTTCCGCTCGACGACGGTCGTCCGCTCGAAGACGCGATAGTCGGGCTCGAGCAATTCGGGCATCGTGATTGTCGTGCGGACGGGCAGGTCGATCCCGTTGTCGAGTTGTATCGAAAGCGCGCCGCCGCGAATCGTCACCTGCGTGAAGAACGTCGAGTCGTCGATCGTCACGTCGTCGATCGTCGTAACCTCGTCTTGTTCGGGCAGGACGGCGACGACCGTCTCCAACACGTATCCCTCGCGCATCGAATAGACGACGTGCGTGTGCGCGTCGCCGGGAACTTGCACGGCGCCGTCGCTGCCGGGCGTTCCCAACTTCAGATCCACGAAAAGTTGTTTGCCGACGGTCATATCGTCGAGCGGCACCTCGTACACGGTCGAGTCGCGATACGGCACGACGCGCGTCTCGTTGTTGGCGTAGGCGGGAACCATATTGGCGTTGCGCAGGACGATGCTCGCGACGGTGATGTCGAAATCGCCGTTTTGATTTTTTACGATGAGATCGACGATTCCGTCAGAGAACCTCGCCGACTCCCATGCGTCGATTTCTTTGAGCGGCTTGCGCACCAACGTCGGTTCTTGTTCCGGCACGACCATAAACGAGCCGGGCGTGGCGCCGAAATGCCAATCGGTTAGCGGAACCTTCACATCGACATTTTCCACCTCGCCTAAGTCGATGTCGCCGACCTCGTTGTAGTTCACCGAGCTGTCGTTGACTTTGAAGCGAAGGTTCGGTTCGGTGATGCGGTGCGGCGCGATGATCGTCGTGTCGAGGTAATACACGATCCCCGTCTCCTTCTCATAGTCGAGAACGGAGCTGTCCTCCTTATTGATGAAATACTGCATATCGTACACGCGATTGAGCAACTGGAGCTGCAACTGCGTGTCCCAGGAAGGAGCGACGGGATCGGTTTCGATGTAGCACCCCTCGGTCGCCGTAAGGGCTACGAGGAGGAGCGCTCCCAAAGCAAAACGTTTAAATCGACGAGTCGCCTCTATGGCCGGCTCGTCGGGTCGTTCGGTCACGACGATATCCCCCAATATGATTCGCGCGTCGGCGCTCGGTAACTCCGCGCCCCCTGTTACTTGAGTAAGATCATCTTCTTTGCGGCGGAAAATGCTCCGGCGCGCATCTCGCAGAAATACACGCCCGCGGCGACGTCCGTCGCGTCGAAGGTCTCCTTATACACGCCGGCTTTTCTCGTTCCTTCATAGAGCGTCCGCACCTTGGAGCCGAGCGCGTTATAGACTTCCAGCGTCACCTCGGTTTCTTCCGGCACCTCGTACACGATCACCGTCGTGGCGTTGAACGGGTTCGGATAATTCTGTTTGAGTTTGAACTCGGCGGGCGTCCCGTCGCCGAAATCGACGTCGGCGGCTTCGACGAACCAAGGGGTCGCGATCGCCTCGCTCGCCGCGATAACGGGAGCGGGGTCCAACGTCGCGATTAAGAGATTGGCGCCGTGCTGCGCGCTCGCAAAGTAAACGGGAATCGACAATAATAATAGTAAGCGTTTCATAATCGTCTATGTCTCGAATAAGTGGCGTTCGTTCGTAAGCGTTCCTTTTGATATTTTTCTTCTTGTATAAGAGATACGCATTATTTTATCGAAAATCAATAGCGTCGTCGCCACAACGTGTCGGATGCCCGATCTTTCCACGTTGGCGAAAATCCGTATATTTACCGCGTATGACGCTCAACGAGAAAGACCTCGCGCTTCGTGAGGCGCTGGTTCGCTACGGTTCGACGCTCGTCGCGTTTTCCGGCGGGGTGGATAGCTCCTTCCTGCTGGCGCGCGCCAAATACGAGCTCGGAACCAACGCCGCCGCGGCGCTCGTCGTCTCGCCCCTCCTAACGCGGGACGCCCTCGACGACGCGCGAGCGACCGCGCGACGGCTGGGCGCCGAGCTTCACGAGATCCGTCTGAACGAACTCGAGGACGAACGGATCCGCGCCAATCAATCCCGCCGTTGCTATTTCTGCAAGCTCGGCAAGTATCGGGAACTCGTCGCGCTCGCCCGACGCGAAAAATTCGCCGTCGTCCTCGACGGCTCCAACGCCGACGACGATCTCGACTATCGCCCCGGCGCCAAAGCCGTTTCCGAGACGGGCGCGCGTACGCCCTTGCGCGACGCGGGGTTTACGAAAGCGGAGATCCGAGAAGCCGCCAAGCGGGACGGACTCCCCTTTTGGAACAAGCCCGCCGACTCGTGCCTCGCCACGCGCGTCCCCTACGGCGAGCCGCTCGAGGAATCGGCGCTCCGCCAAATAGAGCGCGCCGAACGCGAAATCAAGGCGCTCGGCTTCTCCGCCGTTCGCGCCCGACGATTCGGCGACCGCGCCCGCGTGGAGCTGCCCGCCGAGGAACTCGAACGCGGACGAGAGCTCGCCGACGAGATTCAACGACGGCTCCGCGCCGTCGGTTTTCAATCCGCCGCCGTCGCCCCCTATCGGCGCGGCGCGCTCAACAACGAGATCGATGCGACCCGACAACCTCGCTAATCTGCTCACACGCCTGCGCGACGGGGAGATCTCCGTCGAAGAGGCGACCGACGCGCTCAAAACGCTCCCCTTCGAAACGCTCGGGGACGCGACGATCGACCGCCACCGCGAATTGCGACAGGGCTTTCCCGAAGTCGTCTATTGCGAGGGGAAGACCGACGAGCAAGCCGCCGACGTAATTTGTAAACTCGCCGAGGAGGGCGACGCCCTCGGCAGCCGCGCCTCCCGACGGACGTTCGACATCGTTCGCGAGACGCGCCCCGACGCGGTCTATCACGCACGAGCGCGCGTCGTCGCCGTCCCCTGCAAGGAGCGAACGCGCCCGATCGACGAGTCTAAGTACATCCTCGTCGTCGCCGCGGGCGCCTCCGACTTGCCCGTAGCCGAAGAGGCGGCGGTGATCGCCCGCTATATGGGCAACCGCGTCGAGACCGCCTACGACGTGGGCGTCGCGGGTTTACACCGGCTCCTCTCCCGCGTCGAGCTTCTGCGAGGCGCCAACGTCGTCGTCGTCGTCGCGGGTATGGACGGCGCGCTCCCCTCGGTCGTCGGCGGTTTGGTCGAGCGACCGGTCGTCGCCGTTCCCACGTCGGTCGGATACGGCGCCGCCTTCGGCGGTCTCGCGCCGCTGCTTACGATGCTCAACTCGTGCGCCCCCGGCGTCGCCGTCGTCAACATCGACAACGGCTTCGGCGCCGCCGCGATCGCCTCGAGAATCAACCACCTCTAACCGCGACCATCGCTCGCCCCAAACGCTATGACGCTCGAAGACAAACTCGGTCAACTCGTACTAATCGGATTTCGCGACGCGACGCTCAAGGACGACAACCCAATCGTGGAGGATCTCCGCGAAGGACGCGTCGGCGGCGTCTATCTTTCGGATAAGGACCTCGCGCTCCGACAAGACATCCGCAACATCGAGTCCCCGACGCAACTCCGCCGACTGGTCGATCAAATCCAATCCTACGCTAAGTATCCCGTCTTCGTCGGCATAGACCAAGAGGGCTACGGCGTGAACCGATTGCGCGCGGCGACGGGGTGGGAGGATTTTTTCGCGGATTGCCCCGATCCGCTCGCGAGCCGTCCGTGCGCCGAGCGAACGGCGCGGGCGTTGCGGGAGGCGGGCGTCAACATCGTCTTCGCGCCTTGCCTCGATCTCAACGTCAACCCCGAGAACCCCGTCATCGGCAAGCGCGGCAGGAGCGTCTCGGCGGATCCCTACACGGTAACCGCGTGGGGAAGATTGTACGCGCGCGCGCTGAAGGCGGAGGGGCTCTTGACGTGCGGCAAGCATTTCCCCGGTCACGGTAGCTCGAGCGTTGACACGCATCTCGACTTCGCCGACGTAACCGACACGTGGAGCGAACGCGAGCTCGAACCCTATCGCGCGCTCTTCGAGGAGCGCTTGCTCGATTCGGCGATGACCTGCCACGTTACCCATCGCGCGTTCGATCCCGAACTGCCCGGCACGCTTTCCCGCTCGATTATCGACGGACTTCTCCGCGAGCGACTCGGCTTCCGCGGCGTCGTCTTCTCGGACGATCTGCATATGAAGGCGATCTCGGATCGCTATAGTTTCGACGAGACGGTCGCGCTCGCGTTCGCGGCGGGCGTTGACGTGATCCTCTTCGCGAATAATATGCCCTACGTTCCCGACGTGGCGACGCGGGTGCGCGAGGCGTTCCTGAAGGCGTTGGATAAGGGGGCTACGACCGAAGCGCGCGTCGAGGAGGCGTACGCGCGCGTTACGGCGTTAAAGCGTAAGGGCGGATTGCTCGCGTAGCGGCTCGGCGTCGGCGCCGAGAAACTACGCGCCGACGTTCCGATAGACCTCGTCGATCGCGTCGTTCATCCGACGAACCTCGGCGGCGGCTTGCTCGGCGAAGTCTTCCCCGTCGGTTCGATAAATGATTCCGCGCGAGGAGTTGATAAGGAAATTCCGAACGCCCGCCTCCAACAACGCTCCCGCAACGGCGGATAAGTCGCCGCCTTGCGCGCCGACGCCCGGCAACAGCACGGGAAGCTCGCCGAAGAGGGGCGCGTTCTCTTTCAGCTCGCCGAGTTGCGTGGCGCCGAAAACCAGTCCGACGTTCTTCCGCTCGTTCCACGATTTCGCTTTCGCGATCACCGCGCGATAGAGTGGCGTCCCGTCTTCCAGCGTCAGCTTCTCGAAATCCGCCGCGCTCGGGTTGGAGGTGAGCGCGAGCACGAAGTTGAGCTTATCGGCGCGCTCGAAGAAGGGCGCGAGGGAATCGACGCCCATATAGGGGTGGAGCGTCGCCGCGTCGGCGCCGAAGTAGTCGAAGAGGGATTGGGCGTATTTTTTGGACGTGTTGCCGATGTCGCCCCGTTTGGCGTCGGCTATGAGCAGCGCGCCCGGCGCCGTCTCCTTGATGTAGCCGAGCGTCTCGCAAAGCGCTCGCCATCCCTCGACGCCCTCGGATTCGTAGAACGCGAAGTTCAGCTTATAGGCGGCGGCGTGGGTTTTCGTGGCGTCCACGATCGCCCGCGCGAACTCGAACGTCGGGGCGTCGCTTTCCAAAAGGCGGGAGGGTATTTTTTCGCGATCGACGTCCAAACCGACGCAAACATGTTTCCGTTCGGCGACGCGCGCCGAGAGCGTTTCCAACGCGTTCATAGCGATCCTTACGTTTTCCGTTATTCTTTGCGTGCGCGATAGACGCTGAAGAACATCCCGAGCATCGCCATATTCATCAGTAACGAGCTGCCGCCGTAGCTCACGAACGGCAACGGGATCCCGATGACGGGCATTACGCCGATCGCCATGCCGACGTTGACGGCGAAGTGCGCGAAGAAGACCGTCGCGGCGCCGATCATCGAGAGACTCAAGAACTCGTCGCGCGTGTACTTCGTGTAGCTCGTCATCCGATAGAGCAGATAGACGAACAAGCCGATGACGACGATCGAGCCGACGAACCCGAACTCCTCGCCGACGACGCAGAAAATGAAATCCGTCCACTGCTCGGGGATGAACTGAAGCTGCGTCTGGTGCCCCTCCAAATATCCTTTGCCCAACAATCCGCCCGACCCGACGGCGATTTGCGCTTGGTTCGCGTTGTAGCCGACGCCTTGCGGATCGAGCGTGGGATCGACGAACGACAGGATGCGGAGCTGCTGGTGCGGGCTTAGCAAACCGTACACATAGTCCACGAAGAAGGCGGCGGCGACGTTGAGCGCGAGTATCGACGCGCTTAAAAACAGATCCTGCCGAAAGACGAAGAGCAATCCGACGACAATCGCGAAGGCGGCGAGGAGGAAGTATTCCCCGAAGAGCGCGCTAATCGCGACGAATCCCGGACTGAGGACGACGAACATCCCGAAGAGACTGATGCCCTTCCAGTAGAGCATCGCGAGGATGACGGCGAAGAAAACGATCGAGCTGCCGAGGTCGGGTTCGAGGAGAATCAAGACGACGGGGAACATGCCGATCGCCAGCGCGATCCCGATATCCTTCAGCTTGTCGATGTCGGTCGTCGATTCCGAAAGGTAGCGCGCCACGGCGAAGATGGTCGCGATCTTGGCGAACTCGGCGGGCTGGAAGTTGAAGAAGCCGAGATTGATCCAGCTCCGTTGCCCCCCGACGACTTTGCCGACCGCGAGGACGACGATTAGCAACAGAATGGAAACGCCGTAGAGGGCGATCGCCGATTGCTTAAAGTACTTGGTGGGCGTCGCGTACACCGCGAAGAAGACGACGAGCGCCAATGCGAAGGAGAAAATCTGCTTCTCAAAATTCGCGCGCTCGACGATCGAGTTGTAGGTCGCCGAATAGATGGCGACGAACCCGACGGCGACCAGCGCCAAGACGGTTAGGAAGAGGGGGATATCGAAACGCTCGACGAGGCGGCTTTCAATTTTCATCGTCGGTTCCCTCTCCCCCGTCGCCGCGCGGCGTTTGCGCGTCGTTCGGCGGCGTTTGCGCGTCGGGCGCGGATTCGTTCGCGTCGGGCTTGGGCGCGGGCGGAACATAAACGGGCTCGGGCGGATTTTCGTATTCGGGGAACTGTCGGAGATACGCCTCGACCACGATCCTCGCGATGGGCGCGGCGTACGTGCCGCCAAAGCCGGCGTTCTCGACGACGACGCCGACGGCGATCTTCGGATCGTCCGCGGGCGCGTAGCACATAAAGACGGCGTGATCCTCCCCTTTGTTGTTCTGCGCGGTGCCCGTTTTGCCGGCGACCGCGATGTCGGGTATTCTCGCCCGACGAGCCGTGCCGCGCGCGCCGTTAACGACGAGGTACATCCCCTCCTTCACGTACTCCAGCGTCGAGGGCTTGACCGAGGCGACGCGCTCCTCGAACTCGAACGGAACGACCGCCCCCGCCTCGTCGTAGTAGCCGCGCACGAGGTGCGGCACGTAGGACCGCCCGTCGTTCGCCACCATAGCGGCGAGATGCGCCAACTGCAGAGGCGTCACCATAATTTCGCCCTGCCCGATGCCGACCGAGACGAGGTTGCCACGGGGCCAGTTCTTCCCGTAGCGCCGCTCGTAGTAGGCGTTCGTCGGAATCAAGCCGGGGCTCTCGTTGTCGAGATCGATCCCCGTCTTCCGTCCCAAGCCGAACATATTGGCGTAGCGGGCGTACACGTCCACGCCCGTTTCGAAAATCAAATTGTAGAAGAAGACGTTGCACGACGCCTCGATGGCGGGAACGACCGAGACGCGACCGTGCGCGCCGTGGCACTTGAACGAGCGACCAAAAATATACACGCCCGGACAGTAGAACGTCGTCGTCGGCGTTATGGCGCCCGCGTCCAGCGCGGCGATCGCGGCGAGTATCTTAAACGTCGATCCGGGCGAGTAGCCCGTGCGGATGGCGCGGTTGTAGCGCGGCGCCCGCGGGTCGGCGTCGAGACTGTCGAGGTAATCCTTCGAGGCGATATAGGCGAACCGGTTCAGGTCGTAGTCGGGCGCGCTCGCCATCGCGAGCACCTCGCCCGTCTTCGGCTCAATCGCCACCACCGAGCCGCTCCATCCCTCCAACGCCTTCTCGGCGGCCGCTTGCGTCTCCGCGTCTATCGTGAGCGCCAAGTCCTTTCCCTTGATGGAGGGGACGTCCTCGGCGCCGTCGCGGAAACGCCCGACGGGACGGCTCTTGGAATCCACGACGACGAAGCGGTACCCCTTCTCGCCGCGCAGATATTTTTCGTAGGTTTTCTCCACGCCGCTCATACCGGCCACGTCGCCGCGCGTGTAGTAGTCGTCGGCTTCGAGTCGATCCCGCGAGACCTCGCGCAGGTAGCCGAAGATGTGCGCCCCCCGCACGCCGCCTCGGTAGGCGCGTTGCAACTCGATCTCGTAGTCGATACCGGGAAGGGAGTCGCGCCACTCGTCGATCCACCCGACCACCTCGAACGGCACGCCGCGCTTGAGTTCGCGCGGAAGGTAGTCGAACCGTTCGTGCTTTTTCATCAACCGGGCGACGGCGCCGGAGTCGAGGTCCAACCGCGCCTCGATCAAGCGGGTGTTCGCCGTGTCGAATTGGGCGGGGGTGAGCGTCACGGTGTAGGCGGGCACGTTCTCGACGATCAGCTCGCCGTCGCGGTCGTAGAACACGCCGCGCAGGGGTCTGAGCTCCTTCGTCTTCACGCTGTTGTTGGAGGCGCGTCGGGAATAGTCCTCCGTTTGCACCACCTGCATCGCGAAGAGCCGCACGACGTAGAGCGCCGCGACGCCGAAGATAATCAAGAAGAAGACGCTTTTCCTTCCGAGGGAAGCGAAGCCGACCGTCTTCAATCAAAACCTCGTTTGGGAT
>WJMR01000119.1 GCA_014727845.1 Ignavibacteriales bacterium | reverse complement strand
CCGTAGATGTAGTGGTCGAGGATCGGGAAACCCTCCCGGTTGAAGCGCGCGGCGAGGTGTTCTTGCGCCAGCGCCATCCCGACGGCGTTTGCGAAGCCCTGCCCCAACGGACCCGTCGTCGTCTCGACGCCCGGCAGCTCCCGATACTCGGGATGCCCGGGCGTGCGGCTTCCCCATTGCCGGAAGTTCTTCAGGTCGTCGGTCGTAACGTCGAAGCCGGCGACGTGCAAGATCGAATAGAGCAACATACTCCCGTGCCCCGCCGAGAGGATGAACCGATCGCGGTTCGCCCACGAGGGGTTCTCGGGATTGTGGTTCATAATTTTCCCATACAGCATATGCGCGAGCGGCGCGCATCCCATCGGCATGCCGGGGTGCCCCGACCCCGCCTTCTCGACGCCCTCTATCGATAACATGCGGATCGTATCGACGCTCAGTCGGTCTATATCTACGCTCATCGTAAAGCTCCTCAACGCGTTGTGGTAAATCGCCGGCGGTCGGCGCAATTTTGGATACGCAAACTTACGACGACCGCGCGGCGATTACAACCGAGTACCGATTAATTCTTAGAGATTATCCAACACAAACTCGGTCATCATCGTGAAGAGCTGCTCGCGCGTCTTGCCCCCGTAGATGCCGTGGTTCTTGCCGGGATAGAACATCGTTCGGAACTGCTTGTTCGCGGCGATCAGCCGATCGACCAAGACGACCGAGTTCTGGAAGTGGACGTTGTCGTCGGCTGTGCCGTGGACGAGCAGCAGCTTGCCGTCGTAGTTATCGACGTGCGTCATTACGGCGCTCGACTCGTAGCCCTCGGGGTTCAGGCGCGGCGTGGACATATATCGCTCGGTGTAGATGTTGTCGTAGTAGCGCCAGGAAGTGACGGGCGCGACGGAGACCGCGAGCGAGAAGACGTCGGGTTGCGTCGTCAGCGTGTACGCCGCCGCGTAGCCGCCGTAGCTCCATCCCCACATGCCGATCCGATCGGGATCCGCGATCCCCTCCTTCACGAGATACCGCGCCGCCTCCGCGTGGTCGTTCGCCTCCCAATAGCCGAGATTCTTATAGACCGTGTGCTTGAACGCCGTTCCCCGACCGCCCGTGCCTCGGTTGTCCACGCTCGCGACGACGTAGCCGTGTTGCGCCAAGAGGGAGTGCCAGAGATACGAGCGCCCGCGCCACTCGTCCAGAACCACCTGCGAGCCGGGTCCGCTATAATTATAGAAGAGGACGGGGTAGGTCTTCGTCTCGTCGTAGTCGGGCGGATAGATCGTCTTCATCCACAGCTCGTAGCCGTCGGTCGTCGTGAACGTTCGGAACTCCGGCGCCGTAAGGCCGTACTTTGCTATGAACGCGTCGTCGGATTTCGCCAACGCGGCGACTTCGTTCCCGTCCGCGTCTATCAAGGTCGTAACGGTCGGCGCGACGGCGTTGGAATACTCGTCGATGAAATACCGCGCGCCCGGCGACGCGTCGATGTTGTGGATCCCGGGTTCGCGGGTAACGCGTCGGAAATCCTCCCCGTCGAAGCCGACCGCGTAGAGATCCCGATAGATCGCGCCGCGCTCGTTGGCGAGGAAGAAGACGCGCTCGTTCTCCGCGTCGATCGCGACGGCGTCTTCGGTAACCTCGAACTCGCCGCTCGTCAGTTGTCGCTCGACCGTTCCGTCGAGGTTCATCGCGTAAAGGTGGCGGAAGCCGTCCCGCTCGGACGCCCACACAAAGCGGTCGTCGCCGATAAACTCGAGGACGTCGTCGATCTCGATCCAGCCCCCTTCCGCGGTCTCGTTGAACGCGAGCGTCGTCTCGCCCGTCGCGGCGTCGGCGACGAGGAAGTCGAGCGAGTTCTGGAGGCGGTTCAGGCGTTGGATCGTTAGCCGATTCTCGTCGGCGAATTTGATCCGAGGAACATAGACGTCGCGTTCCTCCCCAAGGTCGGCGCGGAGGGTCTCGCCCGTCTCGACGTCGGCGATCACGATATCGACGAAGGAGCTCGGCGCGCCCGCCTTCGGGTAGCGCATCTCGATAACGTTGAAGTAGAGCGAGTCCCACTCTTGGATCTTAATCTCCGGCACGAACGTCTGATCGAGTCGCCAAAACGCCAGCTTGGTTCCTTCGGGCGACCAGGCGAGACCGTTGATGATTCCGAACTCCTCCTCGTACACCCAGTCGAACAAGCCGTTGAGCACGACGTCGCTTCCGTCCTCGGTCAGCCGCGTCTCTTCGCCCGTCTCGACGTCGGCGACGTACACGTCGTTGGCTCGGACGAAGGCGAGCTTCGAGCCGTCGGGGGAGAACGTCGCGTTTATCTGCTTCTCCTCGGCGGAAATTTCGAGGATGTGCGTCTTCGTTTCGAGGTCGAAGACGCGGAACGTTCCGCCCTTCTTGAGATCGCGCGCGGGGAGGCGATCCGAAAAGAGGAGGCGCTTGCCGTCCGGCGAGAACTCGAAGTGTGAAATCCGAAACGGAATCTCGGGCGAGGGGCGGAGATCGGCGTTGGCGAGGAAAATCTTGTCCTCGCCCGTCTCGGCGTCGCGGAGAAAGATCGCGGTCGATTGAGAGAGCTCGTCGTAATCGAGATAGGCGAAGCGCTCGCCGTCGGGCGCCCATCGGACGCTCGACATATGATCGCCGCGAAACTCGGGGTTGTTGTAAATCTTTTCGACGGTTAGCTCTTCTTGGGCGTGGAGCGACGCGGCGAAGAGCAGGACGACGAATATTCGACGCAAGAGCATAACGGTTCCTTTCAGTGTGTCGTGAATTCTAAGAGCGCGGTTCAGAGGTCGAGCGCGCGCTTCATTAATCGAAACGTTTCCTCGACGCCCGAGGCGCGGTAGCCCAGCTCCGTCTCGGCTTTGAGCGTCACCAGTCCGGATTTCAGCGGACGGCGCGCGGGTAACGTCAGCTCCTCGGTCGTGATCGGCGTAATCAGCGACTTGTCGAGATCGAAGAAGTCGGCGATCCTCATTGTGAAGTCGTATCGGCTCAAGAACTCCCTCCCCCCGATGTGGTAAACGCCGCGCGCGCGGTTGTTCGCGCAACGGGCGATCGCTTCGGCGAGGTCGTCGGCGTACGTCGGGTTGTTAATCTGATCGGTTACGATGCGGATCGGTTTGCCCGCGCGAACGCTCTCGACGACCCACTGCACGAAGTCGAAGCTCGTTCCGCCCGCCGGACCGTAGAGAACGTTCGTCCGCAAGACGACGTGTTCGGCGCCGGAGACGCGGAGGGCGTTCTCGCTCGCCAGTTTGGTTCTGCCGTAGTAGCTAATCGGATTCGGTTTGTCGGTCTCGACATAGTAGCCGCGTCGTCCGTCGAAGACGTAGTCGGTCGAGACGTGAACGACGCGGGCGTCGATGACGCGCGCCGCCTCGGCGAGGTATTCGACCCCTTTGACGTTGGCTTTCCACGCGGCTTCCCGCTCGGTCTCGCACCGATCGACCGCGGTAAACGCGGCGCAATTGACGATCGCGTGGGGAGAAAAATCGTACACCGTCCGTTTCACCGAGGCGCGGTCGGCGACGTCCGCCCGGATATATTCGAGACCTTCGGTCGCCGGCTCCTCCTCTATTCCCGCGCCGAGCGTTTCGACGCGATCGTTCGCGAGAAAGCGCGCGGCGGTGCGGCGCCCCAACATACCGTTGGCGCCGAAAAGGAGAATCCGTCGTTTAATCAGGTCGTCCGGTCTCATCGTCGCGTAAATCGTGGAGGTCTTCTCTTCGCCGTGCGCGCGCCGCTCGGTTCGCGGCGGAGACGGCGCGTCGGAGCGCCTCGCGTTCGTCAAATCCGACAAAATACCAATAAAAGAAGACGGCGCCAAAAACGTCTCCGCACCCGACGCACTGTTCGTCGGTCGGGGCGGGGGGCGTCTCGCGAAGGGGAGGCGCGTCGGGTCGGAAGAGCTCGGCGCCGCGTTCCGCGCGGGTAACGACGACGCGGGAGACGCCCCACGCGAAGAGCCGCGCGAGAGCGTCCGATTCGGTCTCGGCGGCGGCGACGGCGAGCGCCTCCCGTTCGTTGACTTGCAGAACGTCGATCGACCGCGCCCACCGAGGGAAATCCTCGACGTCCCGATACGTCCGCTCGCCGCGCTTTCCCCAACCGCGCGCGAGAGTGTGGGCGTCGAGATAGACGCCGCAACCGCTTCGCCGGCGATAGCGCGCCAACGCGTCGGGTTCGACGTCCTCCCCCGTCGTCAGGTTGAGGTAGAGCGCGTCGAACCGTTCGTCGATCTCGTCGAGGGGCAGAGGCGCGGGACGGAACTCGTAGCGCTCCTCTCGCTCCCCGTCCCGGCGGAGCGTCAGTCGGACGCGGGGCGCGCGGTGGAGGCGGACGATTAAATCGGCGCGAAACGCTTGATAGACGGGCGCGAAGAGGCGACGCGTCTCGGCGTCCGCGCCCGTCAGCAAGGCGATATCTTCCTCGGGGCGCTTCGTCGAGGCGAGCGCGGCGGCGGCGTAGAAGAGTCCGCCGGGCGAGGGCGGCGCGCCGTCGATCTCGTCAACGATCGAGTGTCCGACGAGGAGGCGTTTCATAGGAATCTGAATTCGATCACGTAGAACGCGGGTAGGAGATCGTTGACGCTGAACCGGATCCGCTTTGTCGGCTCGACGCGCCAGTACGTCGGGGCGAATCGGGCGTCGTCGATCGTGGCGGCGGCGCGCTCGACGGCGGTGTGAAAGCGGAGGTCGATCGTCGCGTCGGCGTTGGTAAGGCGGAACGACTCGTCGCCCCTTCGCTCGACGGCGACGTCGGGGTGGAGCGTGAGCCGGGAGTCCACGCGGTGTCGAGCGCCTCCGACCAGTTCGTCCTTTACGTTCAGCTTGTCGGCGCGCTTATACCATTGGAAGGTTCGTTTCACCACCGCGGGCGCGGCGCGTTTTACGTAGGCGTAGTGTTGGGCGGCGAGATGGGTCTCGTCGTCGTCGTCTCGCCACTCGAGGAGGGATGGTCGGGAGACGTCGTCTTTCGCGGCGCCGTTCACGGCTCGGTCGAAGTAGTCTTCGCCGTCGATCGCGGGAACGTTGTGGGCGCGAGCGTCGAGGAGCTCTCGGGCGAGCGCGGGATCGAGCGCGCCGGACGCCCCTCCCGAATCCACAATGAAAGGAACGCCCTTATAGGAAAGGGTAAACGAGAGGACGTCGGCGTGCGCGCCGCGACTTCGTTCGAGGTGGGCGTCGCCGAGTTTGACGGCGAGCGCGGCGTCGTTGTGGAAGACGGTTGCGACGCCGCCGTCCACGTAGAGCTTAGTCGAGACGGGGCGCGTCGGTCGTTCGAGGGCGCGGAACCGTTCGTCGGAATCGTAGCCCGCCGCGATAAGCGATGCGAGCGGGGGCGGGTCTTCGGGCGCGAGGTCGCCGCGTCGGAAGGCGACGGCGCCGAAGGCGAGCGCGACGCGGGGATCGAGCGGGGCGGCGTCGGGGGTCGGTAAGATGGCGAAGGGGACGGTCTCGCCGAAGACGGGGAAGCCGGCGGCGCGAAGTCGGCGCAGGTAGTCGAGCGTTCCGAGCAGACGATCGTCGAACGCGGCGGTGAACGGGCGGTTGACGCGGGCGGCGAGGCGTCGCGAGACGAGCATAGCTTCGGCGACGAGGACGGCGGCGGCGGTTCGGGGCTCGCGAGGCGGTCCGTCGGATGAGACGCCGACGCGGGCGAATCGTTCGAGCGCGGCGATCGAGTCGGCGAGAAGGCGCGCTCCATAGTCGGTTTCGCGGAGCGCGGCGCCGCAGACAAAGGCGGCGGCGTAGCCCGCGGCGCGCTCGGCGGAGGAGACGGGCGTCTCGGCGAGATGATGATCCAACCAAACCCCCGAGGCGGCGGCGAAGCGATGTAGGTCGTTCGCAAAGACGGGATCGAAACGGGGGGAGTCGGCGACGAGGGGCGCCCAGAGGAAGACGTTAATCGCGCGTACGGCTACGGGGAGGACGCCCGACCAGAGCGGTCCTTCGCCGACGGGGGCGTCGGCGATGAAGTCCGACAAATCAGAGACGATCTTCTCGCCGCGCCGTTCGTCGCGATCGAGGCGATAGGCGAGCGCGAGGTCGAGCCAGTGACGGCACGAGCCGAGGGCGTGGAGCCGGGCGGCGTCGGCGCCGAGGGGGGCGCGATCGACGGGGGCGCGCCACGGCGGGTCGGGCGG
>WJMR01000118.1 GCA_014727845.1 Ignavibacteriales bacterium | reverse complement strand
CTATGAACCCGAGGAGGAGCCGCGCGAATCCGAGACGACCGGCATGCCGATGCTCGACGACGCCGAACTCGAATCGATCCTGAAAGCGCAGGAGCGAAGCGCCGAGGGCGAGGAGGAAGAGACGATCGACGAAGCGGAGGCGACGGAGGAAGTCGCGGACGAGGTCGAGAGCGCCGACGAGGAAATCGAGTCCCCGATTGAAGACGACGCGACGGATAAGACCGACGACGCGGCGGGCGAAACGATCGCGGGCGAAGACGCCATCGGCGAGGATCTCGGCTCCCTGCTCGACCTCGACGACGAAAGCGACGACGACGCGAGCGACGACGACGAGAGCGAGACGACCTCGGCTTCGGACGACGAGAAATCCGACAAGGACATTCTCGCCGAGTTCGCCGCCTCCGACGACGACGCGAGCGAGAATGAGGAACCCGACGAGGGCGAGGAACCCGGCAAGGGCGAGGAATCCGGCGAACAAGCGGGCGACGAGGACGATCCCTTCTCCGCGTTGGACGACGCGCCGATGTACGGCGCCGAGAGTTCCGCCGACGACGAAAATGACGACGACTTCCACATCGAGGACGAGATCACCGACTTGATCGACGACGAGGACGACGAGAAGAAGAGCGAATAGCGCGAAAACGATATGGCGAAATCGAGCGGAAAACGGAAAAAGCGAAACGGCGACGCCGCCGAGAACGGCGACGCGTTGATCCACTCGCACGAGAACGCCATCAAGGGATTGATGGACGACGACCTCGACGCGGATCGGAAGCCGGGACGAGCGCCGCTGAGCGAGCGGCTCCTCAACGACGAGGCGCGCGCGCGTAAGTTGGAGGAGGACGTCGCCAAGCGCGAGCGGAAGCTCGACGAGCTGAAAGCGCTCGAAAAGAAATTGCTCGACGTGGTGGAGGGACACAAGAAGAGGATCGACGACTATGAGCGACGCGCCGAAAAGGCGGCGAACGCCGACGAACGCCTCGCCGAAAGCGAACGACGGCTGCGGGAGTCGCTCGCCAAAGAGGAGCGCGCGAAAAAGCGACTCGCAAATATGCGCGGCGAGGAGGAGGAAACGAGGACGACCCTCGTCCGACTGAACGACAACATCGAGTTGCGCGAGAAACACAAAGCCGAGCTGGAGCGCAAGCTCTCCGAACTCGCCAAAAAATACGCCGAGCGGGACGAGACGTACGACGAATTCTACCGCCGAAAAAAAGAGGCGGCGAAGGAGACGCTCGAGAAGCGCGAAGAGTTGATCGATCTCGAGCGGCGCCTCTCGGCGGCCGCCGAGCGCGAGAAGCGGACGCGAGAGGAGATCGACGAGCTGGAGAAGCGGCGCGGCACGCTCCGACAACGGGTGGACAAGCTCGAGGAGCTGAAGGACGACCTCCGGCGCGAGCTGGCGAGCAAGCGCGAGGTTGAGGCGCGGCTTACGAAACAGTTCGACGAAACGCGCAAGCGACTCGCCGAGTTCGAAAAGGGAAAATATCGCGTCGAGGAGTCGGCGCTCGGGTTGGAAAGCCGTCTCGCCGAGGCGACGAAAAAGTTCTTCGACGAGTGGCGAAAGCGCAAGGAGCGCTTGCGGGAATTTAACGACGAGCTGATAGCGAGGAAGCGCGAGCTGAAGGAAAATAGTCGTCGCGTACGCGAGGTGGACGGCTTGATTTTGGAACGCCGCGCCGAGCTCGAGGAGATCGAGCGCGAATCGGCGCTTGTGGGAACGGAGCTTTCGCGGCTCCGACGCGAGCGGGACGAACTTCGCGAGGAGCTCGCCGTTTCGCGCGAGGAGGACGCCGCGCTTTCGGCGAGGATGTTGGACTCCGCGCAAGAGACCGCCTACCTCGAGAAGAAGAGCGCGCGCATCGAGCAAGCGCTGGGCGCCGTGCTTACGAAGATGGGCGACGGATTCTCCGAAGGCGCCGAGCGACGCGACGCGCTGTACGCGGAGATCGACGAGCTGAGACGGAAGCGCGAGGAAGCCGAGCAAAGCGTCCGCGACGCCGAGCGACAAGCGCGCGACCTCCGCGCCGAAGCCGGGCAACTCGAAGCCGAGCGCGCCGAGGCGGCGATAAAAGTCGATAAACTCGTCCAACTCGAAAAGACGCTCGTGAAGAAGACCGAGGAGAAGGAGCGCGAGATTGCGCGGATGAAGGAGCGGCTCGACGAGCTGGAGGACGAGTTGGTCCGTAAGCGCACGACGCGCGCCGTATCGGAAGCGCGCGAGGCCGAGCGCCAAACCGAGGACGCGCGCCGACGACTCGGGGAAGCCGAACGCGAGATTGAAAATCTTCGCAAAGAGATCAACGCGCTCGAAGGCGACCGGGACGACGCGAAGAAGCGCGTGGGCGAGGCGCTGAAATCCGAGGCGAACCTCAAGGCGCGACTCGACTACTACGAGCGCGAAATCGGCAAACGCAAATCGGAACTCTCCCGAATCGCCGACGCCTCGAAGGCGGTCGCGGCGGTGAAATCGGCGGGCGGCGACGTTCCGCGCGACATCCCCAAAGGCGACGCCGACTCGATCGGCGAGCTCCTCCGGAAGATTAACGAAGAGGACGAGTAGGCGCCCCGCGCTTGCTTCTTTTTTTCGCCCTCCGTACCATTCCGCTTACAATAATAGAGGAGGACGCTATGCCGTCCCGCGCCCGTATCGCGTTGATCGCTCTCGTCGTCGTTTCGTCCCTCGGCTATCACGCCCCGCCGCCCGAGGGGGAGGATATCCGCAAAATTTATCTCGTCGATTCCGTCCTGCTCGTAAGCGACGGACGCACGGGCGTCGATTTCTACAATGTTGATAATCTCGCCGCGCCAAGAAAAATCGGCGGCGTGACGATCGACGGCAACGAGGATATCGCGGTGTATAACGATTATCTCTATCTCGACTCCTACTCCGATCTCGTCGTTTATTCCGTCGCCGACTTTGGCGCGCCGCGAAAAACAACGACCGTTCGCGACGTCTTCCAATACAACTACCGCGGCGAGGGAATGTGGGCGGAGGACGGGGTGTACGGTCTCGGGTGCGGATGCGCCGACGAAGTGTCGAGCGACGACGCGGGGACGCTCGAAGGCGGCGGCGGACAAGGCGGTTCGCTGGCGCGCTTCACGATTATGGACGACAAGCTCTACTGCGTGGACTATACGACGCTCTACGTTTTCGACCTCGCCAACCCCGGCAAGCCGATTAAAACGGCGACGACCGAGATCGATTGGGCGATCGAGACGATCTACCCTTACGGCGACTATCTCTTCATCGGCGGCGCGCAAGGGATGTATGTGTACGAGCCGACCGACTCGGGGGCGCCGAAGTTTGTGTCGGAATTCCGCCACGCGCGGGCGTGCGATCCCGTCGTGGTCGCCGATTCGATCGCGTACGTCACGCTCCGCTCGGGCACGTGGTGCGGTCCGACGGACGACGAGCTGCTGATCCTCGACGTCGCCGACCCGCTCAACCCGACCGAGTTGGCGCGCTATCCGCTCAACGGTCCCTACGGCTTGGCGGCCGCCGAAGGGTTCGCGTACGTCTGCGACGGGGCGGACGGTCTGAAGGCGATCGACGCGACGACGCCGACCGAACCGAAACAGCGCGCGCGCACGACGTCCTGCGTCCCCTACGATTGCATCCTCCGAGGCGAAACGCTCTTCGCGACGTGCGAAGGCGAGCTAAAGATTTACGAAATCGGATCGCGAACGGCGCCGCGATTCCTGGAGCTGGGAGGCGCGACGTGGTGAGCGAGGCGGCGCGATGACGTTTGGAATCGTCGGCAACCACCGTCGCGAGCGCGTCGGCGAGGTCGTCGAGCGGATCGTCGAGGCGCTGCGCGAGCGCGGCGAGCCGTTCATCGTGCACGCGGCGCTAAAGGACGAGTGTCGGACGGTCGATCCCCTTCGCTTCGCCGAGGACGACCGCCTCTATCAAGCGGCGGACGTCGTGCTCTCGGTGGGCGGCGACGGCACCTGGCTGAACGCGGCGTACGCGGCGCGGAAGCGCGACAAGCCGACGCTCGGCGTGAACTTCGGGCGGCTCGGGTTTCTGGCGGAAGTCGAGATCAATCGAATCGACAGCGTGATCGACGAACTGACGCGGGGCGAGTATCGGATAGAGGAACGGTTCGCGCTGGATACGACGATCGAGGGGATCGAGCGCGGGTTCTACGCCATCAACGATTTGGTGATCGACAAGGCGGGCGGCTCGAACATGCTCGAGATGGTCGTCTCGATCGACGGGCGCTACGTGGCGACGATTCTCGCCGACGGATTGATCGCGGCGACGCCGACCGGCTCGACGGCGTACGCGCTTTCGGCGGGCGGTCCCATCGTTACGCCGGGCGCGGACGTTCTCACGCTCTGCGCCATCGCGCCGCACAGCTTAACGGTTCGTCCGCTCGTGGCGCCGGCGAGCTCGACGGTCGAGGTAAGGATTCCGGAACGGCGGGGGCGCGTCGGGGTGTACGCCGACGGAGAGCGCTCGTTGGAGTTGGACGCCCCGTTCACCGCGACGATCGCGCGATCCGAGCGGAGCGTGAAATTGGTGCGACCCAATTCGGTGGATTACTTCGCCACCCTCCGACGCAAACTTTTCTGGGGCGCGGACGCCAGGGCGTTCGGCGAGAAGAAGGCGTAGCGCCTAAAAGTATAGACCGACCGACGCCTCGAACATCGAGATCGCGAATTCCGGTTCGTCCGTAACCTGTTTCGTGAAGGGGGTGGAATCGATGTCCGTCCGAATATCGAACGCCATCCCCTCGGCGTAAAACGACACGCCGACGACCGTCGAATACACCGTTGACTCGTAGAGACCTTTCGCGTCTTGCTCGGTTTCCTCGCCGTACAAGCTCATGGTTCGCGTCGCCGAAGAGAGGAACATAATTTTCGGACCGGCGAATATGTTGAACCTCGCGGTGGGCGAGGGATGGAGATCGACGATTAGTAACAACGGCATTGCGAAGTATTCGTTGTCGTTCGTTAGCGTCGGCATATTGGGGAAGTCGAGTCGTTGGGCGTAGTCGCTTGGCTCGAACTCGAATCCGATTCGAGTGTAGGTAAGTTCGTACTGGAATCCGATCCAATCGGGTTGATAGAAGAGGAATATCCCGGCGCCGTAGCCAAAGGAGCCGCTCGTTTCGTAGTAGGGATGTTGATCGATTAATCCAATCTGCGTAACGTTCGGCAAATTGGCGCTCGCTTTCACGCCGATAACCGGCTCGAAACTCTGCGCGTTAGCCGAACAGAAAAAAGCCGCGGCCGCCGCGACGGCGATAAGGCGACGTTGTGCAACGACGCGTCCCATAAGCGTCCCCATAGCTGGTGATGTTATTCGGTTATCCCGGATGCACTTCGATCTCTGGATCGACCTCGTGTTTAAGTAGCATTTCAATTGCTTGGAGCGTGCCTCGCGTGGCGCTGGGGCAGCTACCGCACGCGCCCTGATAGCGCACGGTGAGCGTCTTCCCCTCCATCCCGAGCGGCTCGAGTCCGCCGCCGTCCGCCGCCAACGCGGGCATCACCCGTTCCTTGAGCAACGCCGTCACCCGCGCGTAGATGTCGCTGTCGGGCGAAAGCGCGGGCGCCGCGTCCTCCTCGGGTAGCGTCGAGTAGTCGAACGCGTCGAGCGTCTCTTTCGCTTGCTTCTCGATTTCCGTCCAGTCGAGGTTCTTCGCCTTCTCGACGGTGACGAAGCGGTCGGCGTAATACGCCCCGACCACCCCTTCGATCTCGAAGAGCGCCGCGGCGAGCGGATCGTCCTTCGCTTGCTCGGGCTCGTTGAATTGTCGGCGCTCGCGTTGCAGAAGCCGTTCGCTCATCTGAAATTTCTTCGCGTGCGGGTTCGGAGTAAAATCTACGTTCACTACGTTGGGCATGGTTTCCTCTATTGCGTGTCCGTTCCGTTTCTCAACGACTAATTATAACGAACGGGGCGACGGATTGCAATATCTTTTCGGATGGATACGTCGCGCAAAAAAAAGCCGACGCGCGGGCGCCGGCTTCCTTACGAATAGATCGCAACGCTTACATCAGCGCGTAGCCGACCGAAAGCATAATGACGCTGTTCTTGAAGTCCATGTCGGCGCCGCTATCGTCAACCGAGGATAAGCCCATGTTGTAGCGAACGTCGATCATCAGTTTGCTCAGCTCTACCGACGCGCCGAGGTTCAAACCGAAATCGGTGGAGGTCAAGTCGTCGGCGATGTCGGTGTCGGACGTTACGCCGTTTACTTCTTGCTCATTGTTGGCGCTCAGCAAAAAGGCGAGCGACGGACCGGCGTACACCGACGCTTTCATCATCGGCGTCGGAAGCAGGTTATACTTGACCAATACGGGGATCTCGAAATAATTGAGCGTGGAGGTGCTGCTGTAATCGACGCCCCCCATCGTTCCCTCTTCTTGCGAACCCTTCACCGTATAGAGAAGCTCGGGTTGGATCGTCAAGACCGCCAAGTCGAATTGCGCGTAGGCGCCGGCGTGGAATCCGATTAGCATTTCGCTGTCGTCGGACGCGTCTTCGCCCGTAACGTCGGCGAGGTTCAAGCCGCCTTTGACGCCGAGCGTGAACGGAAGCTGGGCGAACGTGGGCGCGGCGACGAAGCCGACTAAGAAAGCGGCGAGTAAAAACATCTTACGCATAGAAGATACTCCTTCGGTGATATGAGATTGTTGTGTGTGACCTTCGACCAATTAATCGAGCGGGTCGATTCGCTTTTATCGATTTGAAAAAAACGGAATGCCCTTTGTGTGTCTCCCCTATGTTCGCGCAAAGTTTGTGTGTCTCCCCAATGTTCGCGCAGGATCAATTGATACAATAAAAACAAAGATTACGGCAAAGTCAAACGCCGTCCCTACTCGTTCCCCGAGTCCTCCCACTCTTCGCGTAGCAATCCGTAGAGGACGAGATCGAGAACGGCGCCGTTCTTAACGACGTGCGCCCGTCGAACGCCCTCGCGTTGGAAGCCGCACTTCTCCAAGACTCGCGCCGAGGCGGCGTTTCCCCCGAAGACGTCCGCCCAACATTTCCGGAAGCCGCGCCGGAAGAGAATCCCGACGATCCGCTCGACCGCCGCCGGAACGACGCCGCGACCTCTCCACTCCTCGCCGATCCAATAACCGATCTCGGCGCTCTCGCGGAACACGTCCTCGCCCGGCTCTCCGGAAATCGCGCCGACGACGCGGTCGAGACGCGTAATCGCGAAATAGACGTCGGGACGACTACTCGCAAAATCAATCCACGCGCGCGCGTCCTCGATCGTGTAGGGGGAGGGGAAGCGATCCAACAGCGTTCCCGCCACGTTCGGATTGTCGGCGTGACGGAGGACGTCCTCCTCGTCGCCCGAACGGAAGGGGCGGAGCGCGAAGTCGGGAATCCGCAACGGATACCGACGCTCCGCCTCATTTTGTTGTGTTGCGTTCAACTCGCGGTTCCCCTATATTATATAGTTAGGACTCGTAAAGACGCGCAAAGATAACCTCGGGCGCTCCTCGCGTCAAGAGGGTCGCCGCAACGCCAACCGGAAACCGTATGCCCCGCGTCATCCTCTTCGCGCTCGCCGCGATCGACCTCCTCGCGCAGATTCCCGAGGACGCCTACGACGAAACGCCCTCCGTCTCGTCGGAGTTCGCGTTCTCGTGGGAGATTGTGCTCCTCGCCGTGTTCATACTCGCGGCGCTCGCGGGCCATCTCTATTTTGTCTATTCGCGCAAGAAGTTGGAGGAGGAACAGACCCGGAAGATCGACGCCTTCCGCGAAGCCGAACGCCACCTCAAGCTCAGCGAAGAACGCTTCCGCTCGCTCTACGAAAACGCGACGATCGGGATGTATCGCGCCACGCCCAAGGGGAAGATCATCTTGGCGAATCCCGCGCTCGTCTCGATGCTCGGCTACGACTCGCTCGGCGATTTGCGCAAAGTGAAATTCGGCGAAGGGACGGGCGACGACCCGGACGACCTCGAGCGCTTCAACGACCTTCTCGCCGAACGCGGCGAGATGCGCGGCGTGGAAACGTCGTGGCGAACGAAAGACGGCTCGGAAATCTTTGTGCGCATCGGCGCCAAGGCGTTCTACGACGCGCAAGGGTTTCCGCTCTACTTCGAGGGAACGGTCGAGGATATCACCCGCCAGAAGCGGGCGCTACAGGAGTTGCGCATCAGCGAACAAGCGTTGGCGCAGGCGCAGAGCATCGCGGGCGTCGGCGTGTGGGAGTACGACCTCAAACGTAAGGATTGGAAATATTCGTCGGAACTCTATCGCATTCTCGGCGTTAACGAGGCGAGCCGCCGCTTGGACGCGGAGATCCTCTTCGATCGCGCCCATCCGCACGACCGAGAGCGCGTCCGCTCGGAAACCCTCGCCATCGTCGATCGTCGCTCGGAGTATCGCGGCGAGTTCCGCGTTATTCGCCCCGACGGCGACGTTCGTTGGGTTCGCGCCGTCGCCCGTCCCGCCTTCGACGAGCGCGGCGAGCCCGTTAAACTCATCGGCACGTTGCAGGACGTAACCCGCGAGCGGCTCAACGCGTGGGAGCTCGAACGGAAGGATCGCATCCTCCAATCCGCCACCTACGCCGCCGAGAAATTGCTCTACCTTTCCAGTTGGAAGCTGGCGATCGACGACGCGCTCGTCAACCTCGGCAAAGCCGCGCGCGCCTCGCGCGCCTATCTCGCCAAGGTCGTCGATCGCGACGGCGTCCCCGTCTTCTCGATCGTCAACGAATGGAGCGACGAAAACGTCGCCGCGCTCATCTACGATCCGAAAATGCAGAACCTCGAGTTCGACGAGGCGGGGCTGGCGCGTTGGAAGAAACGATTGAGCGCGGGGGACTCGGTGTACGGCGCGGCGCGGAGCTTTCCCGAATCCGAGCGAGAGTTTTGTAAAGGCATCGCCGCCCGCTCCATCGCCTTGATGCCCGTCTTCATCGAGGGCGTGTGGTGGGGCGTGATGGGGTTGGACGATTGCGTCGAGGAGCGCGTTTGGCTCGAGTCGGAGATCGACTCGTTGCGGATCGTCGCCAACACCGTCGGCGCCGCCATCCAACGCCAAAGCGTGGACGAGGCGTATAAGCGACTCGTCGAAAGTTCGTTCCAAGAGTTGATGGTCGTGCAACGCAACCGCGTCGTGTTCGTCAACCAGCAGTTCGTGAAGATGAGCGGCTTCAGTCGCGAGCAGACGCTCGCCTTCGTGGACGAAGATCTCGTCGCGCTCATCCACGACGACGACCGGGAGACGGTGAACTGGATGCTGCGCGGCGAGCGCTACGCCAAGTTCGCCTCGCTTTTCGCGGAATTCCGGATGCGCAAGGCGGGCGGGGAGTTTCGGTGGATCGAGGCGATCCTCTCGCGGGTGGAGTATCAGGGCGCCCCCGCCATCCAAATAGCGATGATCGACGTGACCGATCGGAAGGAAAGCGAGAAGCAGCTCCTCGAGGCGAAGGACGACGCCGAAGCGGCGAACCGCGCCAAGAGCGAGTTCCTCGCCAACGTGAGTCACGAAATCCGCACGCCGATGAACGCCATCCTCGGCTTCAGCGAGCTCCTCCTGAAACGCGCGACCGACCCGACGCAACGCGAGCATCTCCAAACCATCCTCTCCAGCGGCAGAACCCTCCTCGAACTGATCAACGACATCCTCGACCTCTCGAAGATCGAGGCGGGCAAACTTCACCTCGAGTACGAACCCGTCTCGCTCGTCGAAATCGCCGAGGAGATGGGGCGCGTCTTCCGCGCGCGCGCCGAGGCGAAGGGAATCGGGCTGGAAGTCGAGATCGGCGACGGCGTGCCCCCCGCCGCGCTCTTCGACGGCGTCCGCGTCCGACAGATTCTCGTCAATCTCTTGGGCAACGCGGTCAAGTTCACCGACGAGGGATTCGTCAAACTCACCGTCCGCGCCGCGCCCGAGCCGGACGGCGAACGATACGCCGTCGAGATGATCGTCGAAGACACCGGCGTCGGCATCTCGCGCGAGTACCTCGAGCTTATCTTCGACAACTTCTACCAGCTGACGGGGAAAAAGAGCCGGAGCCACGAAGGGACGGGCTTGGGGCTTTCGATCACGAAGCGACTCGTCGAGATGATGAGCGGTTCGATCGACGTGCAGAGCGCGCCGGGCGAGGGGAGCGTCTTCACCGTCACCTTCCGCTGGATCGAAACCGCCGAGGCGGTTGAAGCCGCCGAACGGCTCGGCGCCCCCAACGTGATCTTCGAGAAATGTAAGTTGTTGGTGGTGGACGACATCGACTACAACCGCGAGCTGGTCGTCGGATTCTTCGAGGACCACGACATCGAGTTCCTCGAAGCCGCCGACGGCGAGCAAGCCGTGGAAATCGTGAAGCGCGAAAAACCCGACGCGGTGTTGATGGACTTGCGGATGGAGGGGATGGACGGTTACGAGGCGGCGCGCCTGATCAAGGAAGACGAGGAGACTCGACACATCCCCGTCGTCGCGCTCACCGCCTCGGCGATGAAGGGGGACGAGAAACGCGTCGCGCATCTCTTCGAGGATTACATCCGCAAACCCGCCCGACCGATCGACCTCACGAAGTCTCTGATGCG
>WJMR01000117.1 GCA_014727845.1 Ignavibacteriales bacterium | reverse complement strand
TCTAAATCGCCGTCGCCGTCGATGTCGCGCGCCGCCAATCCTCGCGTCGATTTCGCTTCGTTCTCAACGACGATCATTTCCGAGAAGACGCCGCCGGAATCATTTTCAAACCATCCAATATTGCCCAAGTAATCCGCCGCGAGCACGTCCTCGTCCCCGTCTTGATCTATATCGGCAACGACGATTCGAATAGTTTCCGAGAAGACGCCGGGAAATTGATTTGCGGGACCAAACGTTCCGTCGCCGAGATTTTCCCGCCAACGGAACCTGTCGGCTTTCGAGGCGCCGTAGGCGACGTCTAAATCGCCGTCGCCGTCGAGATCGCCCGCGTCCACGCACAGCGCGCCGTCCTCAAACGTCGCCACCATCGTCGTATCCGAGAAGTCGCCCGTTCCGTCGTTCAGAAGCAAGGCGACCATATCCAACTCGTAATCGCACACGAGGAGGTCGAGATCGTCGTCGGCGTCGAAATCCACGACCTTTATATACTGTAGAGAACTCACCGAATCGAGTACGAGCTTCCTCTCCGAGAAATTCCCGGCGCCGTCGTTGGCGAACCAATAGACGCCGTTAAAGCTTCTGAGCGACGCCACGACGTCAACGTCGTCGTCCCCGTCAAAGTCGCCCGTCTCCAGATAGAACACATAGCCGGCGCTATCGGCGAGGATTTCATATCCGTCGAAGCTCCCCGCGCCGTCGTTCGGATACCATGTAAGCTCGCCGGAACCCCACTCGGAGCCGACAATATCGGGCGCGTCGTCCCCGTTGAGATCCGCCGCCGAAAATCCATAATAACTTCCCCAAGATCGCGGCGAAATTTCTACGACGTCGCCGAAGAGGGGTTGCGCGAAAAGAGAGGTCGTCGCCGCGGCGCCTACGGCGAACATTAACGTTAATCGTGCGAACCAATGCATAAGTCACCTTCGTTTCCTTCTGAATTCGGCGTCGCTTGTTTCCGTGATGGTATGGACGCCGCGAACACAATACCATTTAGAATATAACGCATTTGTTGGATGTTTCTATGACGAGCGTCACAAAGATCGTGTCTATCGTCGGCGCTTGGAATCGGTTTGGCGTTTCCAATCTCGGATCGCCTTCCGTCGTTATTCCCGACAACCTCTCTTCTTCACACACTAATTATTTTAAATCTTTCTTAATAGTCTATAAAGAAATTGTAAGAACTATTAGCGTGTGAATTCTGTGGATAACCCGGAAAAGCGTCCATTGTGATTTGTATCACGATGAATTCATTCACAATCGAGGCGCCGTTAACCGCGAGCTAACTTAGTCTCTATTCACAATCGGAATCCGTTGACGGCTAACTCGGAGTTATTCACCGAGAACCGACGAGTTATCCACGTGTTATTCACCGAGCGGCGCCTACTTCAGCAATACGGTCTTCACATAGGTTCTCGCCGTATGGTTGTCGTATTTAGCCGATACGACGACGACGTACACGCCCGCGCTCCATAGAGAGAAATCCAATCGTTCGCGGTGCACGCCGGCTACTTTTCTCCCGGATCGTTCGTGGAGTTTTTCGCCGAGAGTCGAATAGATTTCAATTGTGGTTTCCGCCGGTTCCGCCAGTTGGTATTCCAGCAACGTTCCCGCGTTAAACGGATTGGGGTAGGCGCCGGCGACGAGGAACTCGTCGGGCGTTTCGTCGTCGCGTTCTACGGCGACGGGATCGTCTATAAGCGCGACGATATCGCGCGCAAACCCGAGCGTGTCGGTATAAGAAGCGATGTATAGATGATCCTCGGAGGGGGGCGGAAGAAGGGAATCGGGCGGAGTGTTGTATGTAATGGTAACGGTATGCGATCCGCCCGAAGGAACGGTAATGGGTAGGTCCTCGGCCGAGGAGAACGTTTGAGAACCGCTGAAAACGGCGTTAATCGCAAGATCGTGGGAATATGGATTAAACAGCGTAATCGTATCGGTCGAGCCGTCGCCGTTAAAACGTAGCGTGTCGCGCTCGGCGGAATCGCCGTCGGCTACGAACGCCGTGTTCGGAATATTGTATTTGAACATACGATAGAAGAGCGCGTAGGAGGGGGCTATTTCAATTGTTGCAAGCTCGGCGCCCGTCTCATCGAACTCGAAACCTTTATGGTTATGCGAAAACCCAAGCAAGGTGTTTCCTTCGTCGAGACGCTGCATCGAGCACATGGCATAGGAGTAGAGCGTCGGGGAGGTTACGAACTCTTGGACGAGCGTGGCGACCATCGAGTCTTGATCGAGCTCGTATTCCAATCCTCTCGAAAAAGAGGGGTAGTGATTGTTGCCGTTGTCGAAGATAGTATAGGTGGCTTGCGGCGTTTTTCGGATCATATGCTGCGCTGAAAACCCGAGCGAATCGCCGACGAACGTAAACTGATTAGATTTCCCGCCCCACCGCCAAATCACTTCGCCCGTTGCGGTGTCGATCTTCGTAATTGAGCTCATATTGCGATGGGAAACGAGATACGCGTCGTCGTCGAACTCGATGGCGTTCGAGTGGATATAGTCGATCGTCCCTTGAGCGAGCGACGTTTCGGAATCGGTGAAGGGAAGAAACTCGGAGGGTTTCCAGACAAGCTCGACCTCGCCCGACGGGGTTTGTCGGTAGATGTTGACGTCCACGATAATCGACGTGTCGCCGTTGGCGACGTACTGCGACATATCGACGGTGTCGAGGTCGCGTCCAAAATAAAGAACGTCGCCGTCGGGCTCGAAGAGCGCTTCGTGCGCGTCCCCCCAATCCGCCGAAGTGATATGGGCGACGCGCTCGGTACGGTAGCGCGTGTCCAGGATGTGGAGAAAGCCGGCGGGAATACCTCGGACACTCTTAATAGTGAAGAACGTAATGGTACCGTTCGAGGGATGGTACTTATAATCGAAGACGCACACGTCGCGATAGTAAATTGGCACGCCCTCGGAGTCGAAGGTGACGATATAGTTGGGCGGTTGGTATCCGCTTCGATATAAGCCGAGGAAGAAGTATCCCGGTTCGGTCTCGGCGTATTGCTCGACGGCGATCTCATAGAAATCGCTCGGCAGATAGTCTCGCGCTTCCGAAACGTTTTGGGCTTCCGCGCCGACGCCGACAACGAGGGCGAGAAGCGCCGCGAGGGGCGCTCTATTTGACATAGCAGACCTTCACTATTTTCTTAAAAGATTCGCCGTTCGACGCGCCCTCGAGCGGACGGGCGTGGATGGTAATGAAGTAAACGCCGGCGGCGCGTTCCTCGAAGGAAAAGCGCTCGCGGTGGGTTCCGGCTTGTCGTCTTCTCGGCGCCTCGAGCGCGCCGATCGTCGTACGCTCCCCGAGCGCCGAGTATATCTCGATCTCGACGTCGGCGGCGGCGGCGAGGCGATACTCGACGGTGGCGACGCCGTTAAACGGATTGGGGTAGGCGCCGGCGACGAGGAACTCGTCGGGCGTTTCTTGATTCGTCGAGGTCGCCGAAACCGCGGTATCCTCGACGATTATCACAAAGTCTTGCGCGAAGCCGATCGAGTCGGTGTAGGAGCAGAGATAGGCGTATTCCGAGCCGCGCAATTCCGATCCGCGATTATAGCGGACGACGACGCTCGCCTCGGCGCCGGGAACGAGCGGCGCGGGAAATCCTCCAACGACGTCGAAGCGTCCCGTCTCGCTCAAGAACGCGTTGACGGGGACCGTATGATTGTACGTATTGACGATCCGAATCGTGTCCTCGTCGCCGTCGGACTCGAAGCGGAGGGTGTCGCGCTCGACGCCGAAGATCGTATTGCGCCACGGAAATTTGAACATCCGATAGAACCGGGAGCCGTCATGATCGAATCGGACGCGCAGCAGCTCGGCGCCCGTCGAGTCGAATTCTATCCCTTCTCGCTCGAAGGAAAATCCGAGCAACATATTGCCGTTGGCCAGCGGTTGCATCGATCCCATAGCGAAGGTGAAGAGATCGGGCGCGGCGCGATACTCGCGGAGGAGCGTGGCGGTCATCGTCGTCTCGTCGAGCGCGTACTCCAATCCTCGCGAAAATTGCGGCGAGTGGAACCAGCCGTTGTCGAAGATCGTGTAGGTGTCCCAAGGCGTTCGGCGGATCATATGCTGCCGAGAGAAGCCGAGCGTATCCCCGACGATTGTGAAGTCGTTTAACGCGCCCCCGAATCGCCAGATAATGTCTCCCGATTCGGGATCGATTTTCATGATTTGATTGAAGTTACGATGGCTTACGAGATAGCCGCCGTCGTCGTCGAATTCAATCGAGTTCGAGTGGATGTAATCGAGGCGATGTTGCGTGAGATCGACGTCCGATTCGGTGAGTTGGACGCGCTCGATCGGATCCCACCGCCACACGACGTTGTTGGCGTCGTCGATCTCGAGTATGGCAACGTCCTCGATAATCGCCGCGGTGTCGCCGCCGGGAACGACGGCGCTCATATCGCGCTCGATCTCCTCGCGCGTAAACATCAGCACGTTGCCGTTCGGCTTATAGACCGCCTCGTGATAATCCCACAGATCGCCTTTGTAAAGGAACGACCGACGGAGCGCGAACGTCGAATCGAGCTCGACGAAATGGCGACGCGGTAAATCCGGCGTGTACGTAATCGTAAAGAAACTGAAGCGATTCGTCTTGGCGTGCCAACGAAAATTGTACACGCACGCCTCGCGGTAATAGAGCGGGACGCCTCGCTCGTCGAATATCAAATTATAGTACGGCGTGCGGTAGGATTCGCCGTACGGTCCGCAGAAATAGTAGCCGTCGGCGAGCGCGCCCTCGCCCGTCTTCTCGACGGTAATAGTGTAGAAATCCAAGGGGAGCCGATCGTAAAGATAGTCGAGCGATTGCGGTTGGGCGACGACGGAAGCGAGAGTAAGTATGAAAAGGATGAGTCGAACGCGAGGCGTCATAGCGCGTCTCCAAAGATAAGATAAATCAAATAGCGGAATAATATACAAAAACTTCGAGCAACGCGCGTATGCTTGCGCCCTCGCTCTCCTGCTTGCGCCTTCGCGCTCCGGAGGACGACGCCAAACGCGCGGGGCGCGCCGGAGTACGTAAGACGCGCGCTCCCAAGCAAGCGCGGGGCGGAGCCGCATATCCGCCGCCAACATTACCGGTCGCCGTTACCGCCGTCCGCCCCTTCTCGTCCTTCTATTGTAATTCCGGGACAATATCAATAGATTAGCGCGACGTAAATCCAACTCCGACCGCGGGGACTCGCGTTGCACTTTCACTACATCACAAACGCCTATTCGCGCATGCGCCGCCAAGCGGGCGACTTCTTCGAGCGCGCGAAGATGACCGAGCACACTTCGATGATCGTCGTCGCCATTCTCATCGGATTGCTCGCGGGCTTCGCCGCCATCGGGATCCGTTGGCTCATCAAGGAAGTCTCGATGGTCTCGTTTGGCGCGGGCGGAGAGTCGTTGCTCACGGCTATTATCGAGGCGCCGTGGTACCTCAAAATATTAGCGCCGGTCGTCGGCGGCGCCGTCGTCGGACCGCTGATTCAC